>CAZYRU010000117.1:0-1530 GCA_964649995.1 uncultured Gammaproteobacteria bacterium | reverse complement strand
TTGGCCGTTGTGTGAGTTTTTTTTCCATTCACCTACTCAATATGAAATTGATATTAAGAAATACTCCCCATTATTGCCAAAAATTCAACAGGCATTAAGGGAAATTGATAGTTGGAATGCAGAGGTTATTGGAGCAAAAATGATAGAGTTGGCAAAGCGAGAAAATTTAAAAAACAGTGAATTTTTTATGCTGCTTCGGGTATTAATTACCGGTAAAAAAATTTCTCCGCCACTTAATGAATCAATGGAATTGCTGGGTAAAAGAGAATGTGTAAAAAGAATAGTTGTGGGGTAATAATTTTATTTATAAAAATTTACTTGCCAATGAGGATCGGTTTCCACTCGTAAATCAAGATAAATTTTTTTATTAAGTGCTAACTCAATCTCTTTTCTTGCCCGATGACCGGTATCTTTAATTTTTTGGCCATCTTTTCCAATTAACATTTTTTTATAACGGTCATGAGTAGTAAGTATTCTAGCTTTAATATAGGTAAGATCAGCTTTTCGTTCAATAATTTCATCAACCACCACAGTAGTAGTATAAGGGACTTCTTCCCCGGTATTCAAAAAAATTTTTTCCCGAATTAGTTCAGCAATAAAGATTTTACTATCGATATTTAACACTGGATAAATTAAATTATAGTCCGCCTCTTTGTCTTTTTTATCAGTCAGATAGGTAAAAATTTGATTTAATAATGGTTTAAAGTGGGTGCTATTTAATGCTGAGATTGCAAACCAATGATTGAATTCTTCTTTTAAAAATTCATATTGGGGCAGGTAGGGTTTATTGGTAATATCTATTTTGTTAAAAACAAGAATTTTCGGTTTAGCTATTTTTCTTACTAATCCTAATACCTTAGCTTCTTCAAAATCCCGTCGGCGAGTAGGATCAACAAAATATAAAACTACATCAATTTGTTCATTTATTACCTTTAAGGTTTGTTTATTAATATGGCGGGCTATTAGATCTTGAGTTTTACCAATAATTCCGGGCGTATCAACGAAGATTATTTTACCGCGAGATTCTTGGTAAATTGCTCTGATAGGAAATCGGGTAGTTTGAGGTTTAGGAGAGGTAATTGCAACCTTTTGGCCAATTACGTTATTAACAAACGTTGATTTGCCAACATTAGGACGTCCGATTAAGAGTACTTTTCCTATTTTCATGATCTAATTCTAACATATAATTATTAATTATCCTTTAAAGGCGGTATTTTTTGGTAAAATATAGCTATCTTTTTTATTAAGATGGGGGATCGTCTAACGGTAGGACAACAGACTTTGGATCTGTTTATCGGGGTTCGAATCCCTGTCCCCCAGCAAAGAAGAGAAGCGTCCACAAAACGGCACCTAGAGATTAAAAAATAAGCGGTAAATCAACCCGCTCTTTTTTTGTTTTATCTATCCCTCGTTTTACCATTAAAATATAGGAATATACCTGATATATAGCTACAAGAAGCAATTTTTATTTTCAACCTAAAAGAAAATAATTATTAATGCGGTTTTTTTTAATCTCATTTATTGAAAGAA
>CAZYRU010000116.1:0-1578 GCA_964649995.1 uncultured Gammaproteobacteria bacterium | reverse complement strand
ACGGATAAGAGGCGAGTGAAGGATCGACGGTAATTACAACGGGTTCGATTTCCATCTCCGGAAAGTACTTTAGCATTTTCAGCCAGCGTTGAACACTGGATCCTCCACTGGGTGGCCAGTAATAACTTAACAATAGTATGTTTTTATTATATTGCCTCATAAGTATGGTCAAATCATGAGATAATACATACTGAAAAAACAGTTTTTTAAAAATAAATAAATTTGACTTCAAAAAGGATTCTTTAATCAATTTATTTGTTTAGGAAAATAACATCATTAAGTTGCTACCATCATTATTACGCAGGATATTAAAAGAATACAAAAGAAATCTGATTATGCTAAGGTTCCAACAAAGGACATAGCTTTTACACCTACTCACTATAAGGCAAGTGATTTTTGAAAAATAACATTTTGCTAAAGGTTATAATATTTTAATTGAAACAGGAATTTATCTTATATAAAGTCTATTAAATAACAATACATAAAAATAATTTTATTATCTTTGCAGAAAAAAACTATGCAAAGATTAGAAATTTTAAACTATTCAGAATCCGATATTCGGTCAATGATCGATTCAAATCCTGATTACAAAGTTGGTATAAAACTTATGGCTATGCTCCAGATTAAGAGAGGTATGAGTACAAGGCAACTTCAGCAGTTTTATTATACTTCCCATTCGAGATATGCAATTTGGCATAAGGCTTTTATCAAATATGGAATAGAAGGATTAAAAGAAAAAACAAGGCCTGGCAGGCCGCCACGACTATTAAAAGAACAATTGGATAAGCTAAAAGAAGTATTGTTAAATGAAAGTCCTGAAGATTTTGGATATAATACTGCAACCTGGACAGGTCCAATTATAATAGATTGGATAAAAAAGCATTATTCTGTTGCATACAAGAAAGCCCAGATATATAACATCTTAAAAAAGCATTTAGGGTTAAGTTATCAAAAAGGAAAAGGATTTTATCCTGAAGCCGATCCGGAAAAAAGAAAAGAGTTTATTTCATTATTAAAAAAAACTTCTGGAAAATCCTAGTGTAAATATTTTTTTGTTTGAGGATGAGTGCAGTTTAAGTAATACGGCCACTGTTTCATACAGTTGGTCAGAGAAAGGTAAACAGCCAATGATAAAAACCATACAGGCAAAAAGAGAAAGATTTACATTATTCGGCGCAGTTAATCCTCAAAGCGGGGAAGTTATTATTAAAAAAACAGAAAAAGGAAATGCTAAAAATTTTAAAAAATTTATTAAAAAAATTTGAAATACTATACGGATGAAAACACGAAAATATGGATGATATTGGATAATGTTCCATATCATCATGCAAGAATCTTAAGACCTTATCTTAATGAAATAAAAAACCGTTTTGAATTAATTTATTTACCGCCATATTCTCCTGACTTGAACCCGATGGAACGCGTTTGGTGGTATATGAGAAAAAAAATAACGCACAACCGTGCAGTTATTACAATGAAAGAAAGAATTAAACTATTTTGGCAAATGTTTAGTCATTATCAAAAACCAAATAGTGAAATTACTAAATTATGTATTCTTAATTATTAGACTTTATATAA
>CAZYRU010000115.1:0-1623 GCA_964649995.1 uncultured Gammaproteobacteria bacterium | reverse complement strand
GTGGTCGCGACAGGACTTGAACCTGTGACCTTTTCAATGTCAATGAAACGCTCTAGCCAACTGAGCTACGCGACCTGGTAAAAAAATATCAATTAAATATAGTTATTTTACCAATGTTTCCCATTCAGGTCAATCTAACATATTAGTACACCAAAATAACTAATGATAAAAAACGCTAGAATTAATCCAATAATACTCCTAATAATTGATTATTACTTAAACTCTCGACTTTTACTGCTTTAAATTGACCCTGAATGTCTTTACTACTTTTTACTAAAATAGGTAATTGATTATCTAATAGTCCCCGATAAAAACCATTTTTGTCTTTACTTATAATAAAAGCAGTGGTTTTGCGCTTGAGATTCAACTGAAGAAATTGCTGGTATTTTTTTTGTCCTAGTGTATTAATCGCTTTTGCTCTTCTGGTTTTAATCGTTTCACTGGGTGCGGATAAATTTTTGCGCAAAAGATAAGCAGTGGTTTTTGGTCTTAAAGAAAAACGAAAAACATGTAATTTATCAACTGGGGTTTTTTCTAAAAAAGTATAGGTTTGAGCAAATTCTCGATCAGATTCTCCCAAAAAACCCACAATAATATCTGTGCCGATAAATATAAAAGGATTAATTTTCTTTAGATAATAAATAATTTCTTGCAAATATTTAGGTTTATATCCCCGTCGCATCAATTCCAATACTGTTTCTGCCCCTGATTGCAGTGGAATATGAAAAAACTGAACAAAACGCGGATTTTGACTTAGATTATTATAATAAGCTAAAAAATCAGGAGTAAAACTTAAAGGATGCACCGAACCTAAACTTAAACGACTAATTGTTGTCTGGGATAAAATCGCTTCGAGTAATTGCGTAAAATTTTCGCCAGTATCTACTCCATAAGCTGCAGTATTAATCGCGGCTAAAATCACCTCATTTAAACTCAAAGGATAATGATTTATTTTATAAACCAAATCTTTGATAAACTCGGATCGAGGCTTGCCCCGTAAGTAAGCCGTAAGACAATAACTACAAAAATAATGACAACCATCTTGAATTTTAAAAATCGCCCGGCCGCAAGCTAAATATTTATTAAAAATCGCATTTATTTTTCCTGTTGCTGACGGTCTTTCCATTAACTCTCTTAACAGCTGATCTTTATTTTTATTAATAATTAACTGCGTTACTCCTTTAATTATTTTGTTGCTTTGTGGCCATATCGCAGCGGCACATCCTGTTAAAATGATCTTAGCTTGAGGAAATTTTCTCGCTATCTGATAGATATGTTGTCTTACTTCACGCTCTGCCTTCAATGTCACGGCGCAGCTATTGATTAGATAAAAATCTGGTGATGACGGGCTGAACTCAAATCCTGCCCGCATTAAACTCAAGCTGATTTTCTCCGATTCTGCCTCATTGACACGACAACCGAAGGTTCGAATATAAAAGCGCTTCATAAAATCATATTATAAAACTAAATATCTATTTTTACCTAATTATTATACTACTTGACAGACTTATAATCTTTTGCTATAATACGTTTAGATCCTAAGGTTTTTCTACTTGTTAGAAAAGCTTTAGGATTTTTTTTATGAATCAAATTTTCTTATCAATAATAATTGGAATAATATTT
>CAZYRU010000114.1:0-1638 GCA_964649995.1 uncultured Gammaproteobacteria bacterium | reverse complement strand
CCTGATTAAACCATTTTATGATGCTGCTATAAAAGCACAACAGGATTTAGAAATAGTTAAAGGAACCGCCAAGAAATCCTCGTGGGCTTGCCCCGAGGATGAATTGGCAAAATAATTTCAAAAACCATTCGACAAATTCTAAATAATGTAGTATATTATTTTTAATCTTGAGGGTTTAATATAAAAGTATATAAATCATTAAAAATGAATATAAAGTTGTGATTTTTATAAATACTTATGAAGAGAGATCTTTAATATGATTACAATAAAATTACCTTATACTGCTAATGATGAATTTAAAGATTTTCTTAAGATTTTAAGAAAACAATATACTTCTGTTATCCATTGGAGTTACAATAGATTTAAAGAAGGATTAAAAGAAAAAGATGTTAGGTTATTTTCAAAGAATTTAAATCATATTGAAAATCTCGATTCTTGGTTTATTCAATCTGCAATTTATGATGGCAAAGGAATTTTTCAAAGAAATGGTCAAGAAAAGGTAATTTTTGGTGGTAGAGGTAATTTAAAGAGAAGATTCCTAAATAAGATTACTAATGAACAATGGAAAGAATTAAGACTTGAGAATATTTGTTCTATAGGTGAATCTCCTCAAAAAGGAAATAGAAAATTTGATCTACAAATAATTGAAGAAAATAAGATCATCTTTAAACCTTCAAAGAAGAATCATTTTGAGCTTAAATTACCTAAACTTAATAAAGAATTAAAGAAAAAGCTTTACATTCTTCAAGAAAAAGCTGAAAATAAAGAAATTCCAGTAACGATTTCTTTGGATGAAAAGTATATTTATTTAACTTTTGATGAAATTATTTATCAAAAAAGAAAGAATAGAGATGTTATTAAGAATAGAGTTTTGGCTATAGATTTGAATCCAAATTATATCGGATATTCAATTCTTGATTGGAAAGATGAAGATCATTTTGAAATAGTAGAAAAATGTTTATTTGATTTAAAATATTTTAATCAAAAGACAGGAAAATCATCAAATTCTAAAGAACAAAAATATCTTAATAATAAATTGAAAAATGAGACTATTGAAATCTCTAAATTATTAATTCAAAAAGCTTTACATTATCAAGTCGAACAGATTGTAGTAGAAGATTTAATTATTAAGTCAAAACAGAATAACAAAGGTAAAACTTTCAATAGATTGGTGAATAACAGATGGTTAAGAAATCTTTTTATAGGAAATTTAAGAAAAAGATGTAGAATTGAAAATATTAAGCTAAAAGAGGTTCATCCAGCATATTCAAGTTTTATAGGAAATTTATTGTATTCCAATGATAAAACACCCGATCCTATTGCAAGTTCAATAGAACTTTCAAGAAGATCACTATATGGTTTTTATCCTAAGTTGAATTTATCTGACCGTTGGAAGGAATTAGTAAAGGATAAATTTGATTCATGGAAAAAATTATATGATTTTATCGTTAAAAAATCGAAATTAAAATATCGATTTCCTTTTGAAGAAACTAAATTCTCTAAGGTTTTTAGTCTTAGGAATATAAAATCTAATATAACTTTATATTCATTTATATAACTAAGATATTTTAGAGGATAAATAATGGCTATCAGATATCATTGGGACTTTGGTGATGGTTCATCGAGTACAGAAGAAGT
>CAZYRU010000113.1:0-1683 GCA_964649995.1 uncultured Gammaproteobacteria bacterium | reverse complement strand
AAACCGTTGGCAACAATACTTGCCAGCCATCATCCTAACCAATAAAACCTAATAAAATGGTATACTTTTCTGATTACTTTAAGATTAATGAAAAGATAATTGAGGACTATGGAGCCTTCAATATTTCTTTAATTAATGATTTGCCTTTATTCATCGATCCTTTTTTGTTATTTGGCAGTACGAAAAAAGAGTACCAAGAGATTCATAGAAATATCTTAGGATACTTGACTTTTCTTAAAGATAAATCTAAGGAGATAGATATTGCAGATGGACAAATCAAGTCTTGGTATACGTTTTCTGAGGTAAAACAAAATTGGCTTGGATACAGCCAAGTTGGTAACAAAGGCAGTGGATTAGGCAGATTATTTGGACGATCATTTTCAAAGAATTTAAGTTTCGTATTTGATGACCTTGGAAAAGAAATAATTACACAATCATCACATATTGAGAAAGCATGCTTATTTGAGATTGGGATTGGCAAGGACAATATAAGCGATTTCACTTGCAATCTTATTAAACATTATTTACTTGAGTATACAGAGAAATTTGCTCTTCAATATCTAACGGAAGCACAAAGGGAAAAAATCAAAGTGGAAAAAGTATACTTTGATTATGAGCTTGAGCGGTGGATGCCAAAGGAATTTGTCCTTCCATATATCTTCAGTGATTATGTTATTTTAACTCCCAAGGATATCTTAACAAAGGATGACAACTGGATCAACAACCATGATTTAAGGGCTAATTTTACTCAAATTTGCGATTCGATTCCAAATGACCAACTCAGATATGAGATTTTAAATTACTTCAGGAAAAAATTACCAGTAAGGGAAGTAAATACTCGAAATACCCAGAAAGAGATTTCAAATGCGATTCTTGCTACAATAAGACAGTATCCTGAAATAATTAAATACTACATTAAAATCAAGGAAGAAAATAAGCAAGGTGCCAAGAATATTTCACAACAAAATGTAGACGAAGTTGAGACAATTTTTGTCCATAATGTAAAAGCGTTAATAAATGAATTGAGTGATAAAACTACCTTCTATACTAAATTGCCAACTGGTTCATATGATGCTGCTTTTGAAAGAGTAGAATTTTTAAAAAAGGTAATAGAGGACAATGATGGATATAAACTGTTTTATGTTAATGGGATACCAATTAAACGTGAGTCAGACCTTCAAATTATTTATAAACTAACTTGGTTTGCCACATCTTATGATGTAAATCGAGAACCAAATAATGGTAGAGGGCCTGTTGATTATTCTGTTTCTAAGGGAGCCCGCGATAAGACATTAGTGGAATTTAAACTGGCTTCTAATTCTAAATTAAAACAAAATCTAGCGAATCAAGTCGAAATATATGAGAAAGCCCATGGTACAAAACAAAGTATCAAAGTAATTTTATATTTTAATAATACTGAGTACTTGAAAGTGACTAAAATACTAAAGGAATTAAAAATAGATCAAAATAGCAATATTGTTTTAATTGATGCTGGGAAAAAAGAATCTGCATCAAATGTAAAATAAGTACTGTTGCCAACACGCGGTAATACGCAATTGCCGGGCGTTGCCTCCACTATACGTTACGGCACGCTCAAATGCAAAACTGATAACAATTAATTTAACTTCGGTCACGGTGGACTAGAACGCAGCTCCGATCTCGGCAACTGCTCATACCGCAAAC
>CAZYRU010000112.1:0-1684 GCA_964649995.1 uncultured Gammaproteobacteria bacterium | reverse complement strand
TAAATTTTTGGAATAATTTTGCGGTCTCGGGAAAAATATTTCCCACATAAAATAAAACGGCAATAAAAAGAACAAAAAGAGTAACCATGGGTGTAATTAAAGCACTCTTTAAATCTTTTTTAAATTGTTGCTGTCTTTCCAAAAATTTGGCAGTAGCTTTATAAATTTCCGCCATGTTTCCGCTTTTAGCTGCCAAGCCCAACATATATGCGGTAAATTTGCCAAACACCCCCTGATATCTTAAAAATACTTCTTCGCTATCCGCACCTTTTTTAAGGTCGTTGTTTATTTGCTTTAAAGTTTCTTTTAATGTTTTGTTTTGTATATCGTTTATTAAAAGCGTTAAAATTTCGCCATACGGTAATTTTTGCTCTAACAGCTCTGCACTAATTTTAACAAAAGAAACTATATCTTGCATTGGCGGTTTCAAGTTAAAATCAAGCAATTTTTTATTTACGGAAATTACCGTATAGCCCAATTTTTGTAAGGCTTTTTCTACTTCTTCTTTGTTAAACGCCCTTTGCTCGCCTGTTGTGGGTTTTTCGTTCCCTTTTTTTATTTTAAAAATAAATGTCGATTTTTTTTCTATTGATTTTAACGTTAACCAATGCATTTGAACCATGGCATTAATTTTTGCCTTCCCTTCGGAGTTTGAGGCTGCGTGCACAGTTCCGCTTATTACTTGTCCGTTTGGTTTTATTGCATTAAACCTTAGTTCAACCATGTCAATCTCAGGTTAATAAATAGAAAAAAGCCGGTATTTTTTTACCGGCTTAAATATACAAAATTTTTAACAAATATTTTTAATTATTAATAGTTGTTGTAACATCTGTTGGTGTAACGGTCATCGTAACCTGAACGGAGTTGCTTCCATCGTTTCCTATTTCGTTACCAAGGCCTACCAAAGTTACAGATTGAGCTGCAACAGTTGCAGAGTATGAACCGTTTGGAGTTGTTACTAAATTTGTAGGAATAGTCCATCCTGTAAAGGTATTTCCGCCACCGCCCAAAGCTGTTGGTTTTCTATAATATTGCTGAGCATTTGATGCCAAGTTTGTTAAGTCTGATACTACTGCATCTCTGTTGGCGTTGCTGCTGCTTGCGGTAAAAACGTTAATTCCTACTACTACAGCTATACCTACTATAATTACGCCCAATACGATAAGTAACAATTGTTGTTGTCCCATTTTTTAGCTCCTGTTTTGTTGTTATTAATGTTTATTTAATTTCTTACCTTTATATAAGTAATAATTGTGCCAAATTAAATTTTTGCTTAAAGCTTATGATATTTAATCAATAATTCAAAATTTCAAAAAAACGGTGTAAAAATTACATGTAAAAATAACCTTTAATGTAAAATTGTTATCTGAAAATCTCGCGGAAAAATCTTTATTTTTACCGATACCGAATCGCCCGCCGTAACTTCTTCATTCCCTATTGCCGTAATTTCAACAAAACTTAAAGGTTGGCTAATATCTGTTATTTCAAAGCGTCCGTTGGCATTTTCTCTTAATTCTGCAGGTATTACCCAGCCTTCAAAGCTTCTTCCGCCTCCTCCCATTGCTTTTGGGCGACTATAATATTGTTGAGCCAAACCACTTAAATTAACACAATCGGTTATTATATTTTCTCGCTTGGTTTCTACGGCATGACTTCTAAACATATTAATCCCTAGCAGTATTGC
>CAZYRU010000111.1:0-1697 GCA_964649995.1 uncultured Gammaproteobacteria bacterium | reverse complement strand
ATCTATTACAGATAATTTCTATTCTTTTCATTTTGTGCCTCCTCGTATAATATATATTAATTAGCTCTTAACAAGAGCCTAATTTTTTAGTAAAATTGGGTAACTCTGTTAGAGTTTGGGATAGGCTATAACTCCTTGTAGAATGTTTATCATTACTACTATTTTAAGAGTGCCACCTACCCCGTAGAGCATAAATTCTAACCGTATGATGTTTATGCTTGTAAGAAAGCTATTTAAACTTTAACAATTTGGTTTTTTAGCAATCCTTACAAGTAAAATTCTAATCAGGCGAGGCT
The DNA here is from genome assembly GCA_964649995.1 of uncultured Gammaproteobacteria bacterium. Classification (GTDB taxonomy): domain Bacteria; phylum Patescibacteriota; class Microgenomatia; order UBA1406; family GWC2-37-13; genus CAZYRU01. The sequence continues at coordinate 1,401 of CAZYRU010000111.1, read as the reverse complement.
GTTAGCTCTACGCGGCTATAGGGTTACCCAATTATTTTTTTAATATGAAGGAGGTTCACTATGGAACACACCAACACATTATTTGTTGGGATCGATATCTCATTAAACAAGTTTGATGTAGAATATCTGGATATCCACTCCAATATTCTCTCAAACAAAAAAAACAAGATATTCCCAAATAATCCAAGTGGATTATCTCGTTTTGTTGACGAAACTCTATTTATTGCAAAAAAACACAATTTTAATCGTATTAAAATCGGTTTTGAAGCAACAAATAACTACGGTTTCCATCTTCCCTTTTATTTAACAGAAGATGAGAGATTGAAAAAATTCGAACTTTTAATTTATCAGATCAATCCTAAAATCATTAAAAATGCTCGAAAAAGTTATTCTGAAATCCCTAAAACTGACTCTATTGATGCTTATGTCATTGCTGAAAGACTCAAAAATGGTAAATTGCCACCTTATACAAGGTTTAATCCCCATTATTTATCCCTTAGATTTTTAACAAGAGAAAGATATAACCTTATAATGAAACTTGTTTCATTAAAATCAAGGTTTATTTCAATCCTTTTCATAAAAGCAAGCGGGTTTGTTCAGAATAAGGCTTTTTCTAACACTTTCGGAAATACTTCTATCAATTTACTTACCCAATTTGACTCTATGGACAAAATAATCGAAATGGATATTCAAGAACTCGTTAATTTTATTCTCAAAAATAGCAAAAATAAGATTAAATTGCCAGAAAAAGTCGCTCAAAAGGTCAAATATTTAGCCCGTGAATCGTATTCAATCAATAGAATAATGCATGATAGCGTAACTTATTCTCTATTAATCCTTGTAAATCAGATAAAATTTTATAAAAACCAGATAAAACTAATCGATAAACAGATATTAAAAACAGTCTTAACTTTTAAAGACCATTACAATATTCTAAGTTCAATTAAGGGCATCGGACCTGTTTTAGCTGCTGGAATTATTGCAGAACTCGGCGATTTATCAGACTTTAACAATCAAGCTCAGGTTGCAAAGTTCTCGGGAATTATCTGGAGAATAAGACAATCCGGTAAGTTTAAATCAGAAGAAACCGAATTAACAAAAACCGGCAATAGATACTTGAGATACTATCTTGTAGAAGCTGCTCAATCTCTTGTTACTCATAATCCCGATTTTCTCCCATACTACAAGAAAAAATACAATGAATCAACAAAACATCATCATAAGAGAGCGCTTTTAATGGTTGCAAGAAAGTTTATTAGGATTATATTCAAATTGTTGAAAAACAATGAACTTTATCAATCTCCAAAAAAGCCATAACGCCTGATATTATAGTGTCAAAGAACATATAAAAAGTTTTATAAAATAAAACCAAATTGTAATCTATTTTTTAGGAGGCAAATT
>CAZYRU010000110.1:0-1769 GCA_964649995.1 uncultured Gammaproteobacteria bacterium | reverse complement strand
TTAAATAATTGTCAAATGCATTTTTTCCCCTATAATAAAGGTATGATATTAGCAGATTTAGACATTAAAAAAGCCCTTGATGCCAAACAAATTATTATTCGTCCTCAACCCCAACTTAAACAGGCTCTTTCTGCATGTTCACTTGATCTTCGCCTAAATAATGATTTTGAATTATTTGAAAATATTCATTTTGAATATTACGATATTAAAAAACCGCCATTAACTCTAAGTAAAAAATTAATCTTGGATGAAAATAAACCTTTTATTCTTAAAGCTGGCGCCTTTGTCCTAGCCTCAACTTTAGAATGGGTAGAGCTACCAGATAATATTGCTGGCCGATTAGAAGGTCGTTCTTCCTTAGGCAGATTAGGAATTATTGTTCACTCAACTGCCGCTTTAATCCATCCTGGTTTTAAAGGACGCATTGTATTGGAATTAAGTAATCTTTCCCCTTTTGCTGTAGCACTTTATCCTGGCATGCGCATCTGCGCACTTTCTTTTGAAAAACTTACCTCCAAAGCTCAAAAACCTTACTATAAACAAAAAACCGCTAAATATAACCAACAATCAGGTGCTCTTGGCAGTAAAATTAATCAAGAAAATTAATCTTTGCTATAATTATTAAACTATTATACTATGGCGCGATGTTGGAACTGGTAGACAAGCGAGTCTCAAAAACTCGTGATGTGTAAACATCGTGAGAGTTCGAATCTCTCTCGCGCCACTTAGATTACTCGTTTTTTTCAAGATTTTTCTCAAGATCAGTTAAAATCGTTAGAATATCTTGCGGTTTATTAATTAAAAAATCCGGTTTAGCGGCAGCTAACCTAGACCCTGAATTAAATCCCCAACTCACTGCAATAATTCGCATACCTATTGCTTGACACGCTTGAATGTCACGTACCTCATCACCTATATATACAGTACTATTAAGAGACAACCGCTGTCGGGACAAAGTCTTAATCAAAATATTTTTTTTATTAAAAAATGAGGTTTTTTCAATAAAATCAAATAGTTCAAGATGATAATTGTTTAAAAATAACTGAATATTTGCTAAAGAATTCGAACTCACAATTCCCATTTTTATTCCCCTTTGTCTAAGTTTTTTTAACACTGGCATAATCCCTACTACAGGATGAATTTTTTTCATTTTTTCATTCATTATTTTTTTACCCTTAGCTAATAAAATAGGGATCTTTACTAAAGGAATATGCCATTGATTAATAATTTCTCTAGGACTTTGATTTTGAATAATTTTTTGTTGTTTTTTAGTTAAAGGCGGCAAATTATTTGTTTGAAGAAGCTCATCAATAATTTCCCAAACTATCGGTAAAGAATCAGCTAAGGTTCCATCAAAATCAAAAATTAAAGTTAACATGAAAATCATTATTATTATATACTATTTATTATGTTTTTAATTAGCGGTGGTATAGTTATTTTACTATTCGTTTTTCTAATTATCTTTGCCTTCCCTCAGTTCTCACCTATTCCTTATTATCCATCTAATTATCAAGATAAGAACCGATTGCTTAAAAGTTTAAATCTAAAAAATAATCAGCTAGTTATTGATCTGGGTGCTGGTGATGGCTGGGTTATTTTCGCAGCAGCAAGTACTGCTTATCAACAAAAATTAAATACCCAGTTTATCGCGGCAGAAATTAATCCTTTTTTAATTCTTCTGCTTTATGGCAAACGTTTTTTGCATCCTAATAAAAAAAATATTACAATTAAATTTTTCAATATTCTTAAAGATGATTATCAATCCCTAG
>CAZYRU010000109.1:0-1811 GCA_964649995.1 uncultured Gammaproteobacteria bacterium | reverse complement strand
CGTTAGCGGACATTGTAAGGGCGAATAATATGTACAGTAAAGGATATTCTTATGGCAATTTGGAAAACATACAGAGTAGCTGACGCAGTTACGGAAATTGACGAAGAAAAATTTGTTCTTCCCGTTATTCAACGTTCATTAGTTTGGACAGAAGATAAAATGGAATTACTCTTTGACACTTTACTAAAAGGCGACAGTTTTGGCGGTGTGATGGTTATTGAGGAAGAAAAAGACACTAAACCTTTATTCAATTATAGACCATTTACAAAAGACGGTAACTTCATTTTATCAAGACAAATAGATAGTTTAAAGCAGCAACAGTTCTTTGTAATTGACGGACAACAAAGGCTTCAAACTTTTTATATAGGTCTAAAAGGAACTATTAACGGAAAGGTTTTATACTTTGATTTGTTCAGCGATTACAACCTTGAATATGAATTTAAGTTTGAAAAGGACGAGAACAAGTTACCTAAATTATCAAAAGAAAACATTGACAGAAAGATTCAAGAGCATTTTTGGTATCCTGTAAAGACTTTGTTGGAAAAATTAAAAAACACAGGAAAATACAAACAAGTAGTAAAAGAAATTATTGATAAATACGAAATAACTGACGAACTGAAAAAAGACCATATTGAAGAAAATATTTTATCGTTTTACGAGAATGTTTTAAACGCTGAAACACTTGGCATTTCAAAAGTAGTTATCAATAAGAGCTTACCTGAGATTGAAAATAGACAGAGAATTGTCGAGCTTTTCAGACGATTAAATGACGGTGGGACAAGATTATCTTCATTTGACCTTGTCGCTTCAATTCTTAAAGGATTTTCTTGGGAAATGGAAGGTTTCCTTAGAGAGATTCTTGATGAAAATCAAGATATCGGACTTACACAAGATAATCTAATAAAGTTGATTTTTTTACTTCAAGACAATCATACCAAAGAGATGGCTGCTATCGAAGCAAGTGATGCAGAGTTTGCTATAATAAATAGGGAAAGAATTAAAGCCACAATCAAGGCACTAAAAGACTTTCTGGTGTGTTCAAAGACCTATGATTATTACAAAGAAGGCAATCGTTCATTTATACCACTATTCTTCATTTCATATCATTTGTTTCATAAAAAAATTGACAACAATGCTTTAATGAACTACTTTAATAATTACGAAACAGGTAATGCAGATTTTCCTTTAATGAAGCGTTGGCTATATCATTCCTTGATAAATGGAGTATTTAGAAGTAAAGGAGCGGGTTGGATACCTTATAAAACAGGAATAAAGAAAATATTAGAAGCAATTAAAACTCATAAAAATAAGGCTTTTCCAATCACAGAGCTATTTCAAGTTTACATTACCCACCCAATAACTTTTACGACTACATATACTAGTGACAACTTAGACCAACTTGACAATTCATTTGTTTATTACTTAATGTACGACAGAGCAAGAACTACAAGAACAAATGATGTTGACCATATAATGCCTAAAAATATACTTGAAACTAACGGTGTTGATTGGAGCAAAATTAACAGTATTAAAAATTTTCAACTTCTTGACTTTGGAACAAATCGTGGAGCAAAAAATGGTAAGCCGTTCAAAGAATGGGTTAATAATCCAGAGTATGTTAAGGACAAACTAGCTTATCTGACACTGCACTTAATTCCGACAGACGAAACGCTTTGGACAGAAGATAAATTTAATAGTTTTATCGAAGAGAGAGCAGTTCTAATTTTAAAAAAGATTAAAGAATATGTTGAATAATACGCCCTTACAACGATCCGCTAACAGCGGCTATGCGGTTCGGGCGGAGTACCGCC
>CAZYRU010000108.1:0-1812 GCA_964649995.1 uncultured Gammaproteobacteria bacterium | reverse complement strand
TTTGGCAAAATAAGTTATAATAAATTTTATTTGTTAATTTTTTAATAATTATTAATTAAAATAATCATCTTATGGCAGAAGGAGTATTTGAGCGAAATAAACCCCATTTAAATATTGGTACAATTGGTCATGTTGATCATGGTAAAACCACTACTACCTCAGCTATTCATTATGTTTTGTCTAAAAAAGGTCAGGCTAAATTTTTGAAATATGACGAGATTGATAAAGCACCTGAAGAAAAAGCACGGGGAGTTACAATTAATCTTCATCATTCAGAATATGAAACAGAGAAGCGTCATTATGCCCATATTGATGCTCCGGGTCATGCCGATTACATCAAAAATATGATTACAGGAGCAGCGCAGATGGATGGCGCTATCTTAGTAGTATCGGCACCGGATGGTCCTATGCCTCAGACTAGAGAGCACATTCTTTTAGCTCGTCAAGTTAATGTTCCAGCCATTGTAGTTTATTTAAATAAAGTAGACATGGTAAGCGATAAAGAAATCTTAGATTTAGTGGAAATGGAGGTAAGAGATTTATTAACTAAGTATGGTTATCCGGGTGATAAAGTACCGGTCATTAAAGGTTCTTCTTTAAAAGCATTACAAGATGATCCGGAGTCAGTTAAAGCAATTGAGGAGTTGATGAAAGCGGTGGATGAATATATTCCTGAACCGGTTAGACCCATAGATAAACCTTTTTTGATGCCGATTGAAGATGTATTTACAATTCAAGGACGAGGAACGGTAGTAACCGGTAGAGTGGAGCGAGGTATTCTTAAGCTTAATGAAGAGGTAGAGATCGTTGGTTTGAAAGAAACCCGTAAAACGGTGGTTACCGGAATTGAAATGTTTCGCAAAACTCTTACCGAAGCGAGAGCAGGAGATAATACCGGTTTATTATTAAGAGGAGTGGAAAAAGAAGATGTTCAAAGAGGTCAGGTAATTGCCAAGCCGGGATCAATTACTCCTCATACTGAGTTTGAAGCACAGATTTATGTTCTTAAGAAAGAAGAAGGTGGTCGTCATACCCCATTTTTTAAAGGTTATCGTCCACAGTTTTATATTAAAACGACTGATGTTACAGGAGAGTTAACTTTACCAGAAGGAGTAGAGATGGTAATGCCGGGAGATAATGTAAAGATTACTGGTAAATTAATTTATCCGATGGCACTTGAGGAAGGATTAAAGTTCGCGATTCGTGAAGGCGGTCATACAGTAGGAGCAGGCTCTATTACTAAAATTATTAAATAAGATTGTAAAAAAGCAATTTCACATCTATGCCAAAAGGAAGAATCCGGATTCGACTTAAAGCTTATGATCATCGCCTTATTGATGAAACATGTCAAAAGATTGTGGATACAGCTGTAAGAACAGGTGCTTCTATAGTCGGTCCGATTCCTTTACCAACAAAATCAGAAACCTATAGTGTTAATAAATCGCCTTTTATCGATAAAGATGCCCGGGAACGTTTTGGTTTAAAGATCCATAAACGTTTAGTAGATATAGTTAATCCAACTAATCAGACCATTGATTCCTTGATGCATCTGGAGTTAGCTGCCGGAGTTGAAGTTGAAGTTAAAATGTAAAAATAAGAGTGAAAAAGAGCTTAACTTGAGAAGATCGAATTGAAGATTATTAATCGATATTATATAATAACAATCAATGATAATTTTTCCGTTGAGGAAATAGAATTATAAGACAGATTGGATTAATGCCCCAATCTGGGGCATTTTTTTTGCTAAAAAATATGACCGGCTTTATTTTAGGAGAAAAAGGTGAACAAAAACAATTTTTTACTGAAAAAGGT
>CAZYRU010000107.1:0-1813 GCA_964649995.1 uncultured Gammaproteobacteria bacterium | reverse complement strand
GAGCAAAGAAACTTAGAGATGCAAAAAAAATTAATAGAGGAGCAAGAAAAAATTCGTCAGGAGGAAAAGAAAAGACAGGAAGAAGAAAACCGCCTGAGATTTTTAGAATACGAAAAAAAACTTGCTGATATTTCTAAAGCCAATAATGAGTTAAAAAGAAAACTTGAACAAGGTTCTTCACAAGCTCAGGGAGAAGTATTAGAACTGGAGCTTGAGAAAATTCTCAAATCCAATTTTCCCTGGGATGAAATCCGGCCAGTCCCCAAAGGCGTACGGGGAGCTGATGTGATTGAGGTGGTTAAAAATAAAAATAATCAAGAGGTGGGAGTAATAGTTTGGGAGGCAAAAAGGACTAAGGCGTGGAGTGAAGGTTGGATTACCAAATTAAAAGAGGATCAACGTCAGCTGAAAGCGGAGTTGGCTGTAATTATTACCAATATTTTACCGGAAGAGATAAATAATATTGGTTTTAAAGATGGAGTTTGGATTACCAATTATCAGTCATTGGTGGGATTGGCAATTGCTTTAAGAGCCAACTTATTAGGCTTAGCAGCTTTGAAGTTAGCTAGTGTTGGTAAAAAGGAAAAAATGGAGATTCTTTATAATTACCTTTTAGGAACAGAATTTCGTCAGCGTATAGAGGCGATTAGTGAAGCCTTTATCTCTTTACAGTTAAATATTGAGAAAGAAAAACGTTGGTTTATGGCCAAGTGGGCCAAAGAAGAAAAAAATCTCCGCCAGGTTTTTGATCATATTGCCGGTATGAAGGGGGATTTAGAAAGTATTACAGGTCGGAATTTAGACATTAAAAATTTTGAACTTTTGCCGGAAAAAATTGAATGAATCCAATTAATATACTTGCAAAAGCAGCCATTATTATTCCTTTAGCCATAATCATAACAGCTTTAATGATTAAATTTAATACACCATCTAAGAGTGATTTTTTACCTCCTTACTCTGAGATTAAAACCTCTATTACTCCAGTAATTACTCTTGTTCCTTTAGAAATGGCTAGTACCAGTAGCAGATTGGATCTGACTGGTCCTTATGTTTGTACCTTGGCAAATAAGGAAGGTAGTTTCAGTGCCTATATTAAAAATCAGCAGGTTTTTATTAAATTAATTCAAGGAAAAACAGAGCAAAAATTTCTTCTTAAAGATGGCTGTTATTATTTATGGAATAATTCTCAGGCGCAGGGTGAAAAAAGATGTGGGGGGATAGATAAACTTTTTTCCTTGGTTAATCAATTATTAGGTATGGGGTTAATGGAGATTAATTTTAATTTTCCCTCTTCTCAACTGCAATCACTTTTTTCTTCCTGTCAAAAAATCGATTTTAGCCATGAGATCTTTAATCTTCCTGCTGGAGTGAGTTTTTTACAAAAATAAAGTTAGTTCATGATTTGATACTAACTTTGTTTCTTTAATTATTAATCAAAGTTAATTAGGGTAAAAAAATACCCCGGCTGCGACCTACTTTCCCCACATGCCGCTTTGGCGTGAGTATCATCGGCGCTGACTCGTTTCACTTCCTTGTTCGGGATGGGAAAGGGTGGTGCCAAGTCGCACAAGCAACCAGGGTGATACTATTATAAAAAATTTCCTTTTAAATAGCAACAGAAATTAAGAAATTATATAATCATTATTAATGATTAAACATAATCCTAAGGATAATTTTTTTCATTCTTTTTTTGTTCGGCCGGCGATTAAATTTGAAAATCAATCTGCCACTGAGGAAATATTATTAATGGTGCGAGCGCATCCTTTAACTCAGATTCTTTGTTTACTTAATTGTTTAGTAGTAGTAATTTTTT
>CAZYRU010000106.1:0-1819 GCA_964649995.1 uncultured Gammaproteobacteria bacterium | reverse complement strand
ATTAATCAACATAAAAATTTACTTCTGTAATTCCCACAGCTTTCCTCTCACTAAAAATGAGTAAAAACTCATAAGAAAAGCATAAACAAATCCCGCTGGACCATCAAGAAATCCGGCATAAACAAAATAATTAAGCAAGAATTTTCCCAACGGAAAGAAAATAATCTCCAAGATATTAGTTTTTTTTCCTTTACTCAATAATTCTTTAGCCCGCAAAGTACTATAAAAATTAACCTTTTGTAAAAAATCTTTGAGAGTAGGATGCGGATAATGATTAATAAAGTTATTTAAACATCCACTGCTAGTATAACTTGTAAAAACTTCATGTACTTTTCCTTGCCAAACGCCACTGTCTTTCTTCATTAAACGCACTAAACCTTTATTTCTAACTTTACTAACCTCACCATAACGCATTTCTCTCCCCCAAAAAAAATCACGTCGTTTAATGTAGTAACTAAAAAAACGGGGATTCTTTAACTCATCTTTAATTTCCTGTGCTAACTCTTTGCTTACCTCTTCATCTGCATCTAAAAAAAATAACCATTCATACTTGGCTTTTTTGGCTAACTCATTTCTTTTTTGACTAAAATCATCCGTCGGCGTTAATTTTATGATTTTCACCCCGTTTCTTTGTGCCAACTCTTGGGTTTTATCAACACTACCATCATCCCCTACTATAATCTCATCTGCAAATTTAACCGAAGCAATGGCTTGCTGAATAGTTTTTTCTTCATTTTTAGCTAAAATTATTGCTGAAAGCATATTTCTTGCATATATCCTATCATAATTTTATTACTATTGTGTTTTAAAAATTAACTCTTTTAACCTTAACCAGTAATGACGCCAGCTTAGGGGTGGTTGTTTAACAATTAAGGGTTTAGGTAAATGTTGTAGAACTGTTAATACTGCCTCCTCGTTTTTACAGATTAATAAATTAGGCGATAATTTTTTAAATTCTTCATAAAGTTCTAAGTGATTAACTACTGCTATGGTTTGCCTTGCCAGTGCTTCTCCTAATGGAAAACAAAATCCTTCATCATCAGCTAAATTAATAAAAGCTTTAGCAAAATGATAATAATTACTCAGTTGTTGATCATCTTTTTGACTATAGTGAATAATATCTAGCTTTCTATGTTGATAAGCTTGAGAAAGCAAAATTTGATGCCAATAATTTTTTTCTACTGAACCAATTAGAACCAACTTAGTAGCATTTACAGTTAATTGTTTATAACGATCAAAAAGTGCAATAATTCTATGTACATTTTTAGTTGGCTTGATTAAACCAACATAAAGAAAATAATCTGATTTTAATAACCGCCTTTTTGGTAAAGGTAAATGATCCCAACCAGGGTAAATCCGCACAACTTTAGCAGCAGCTTGAGGAAAGCGCTTAATCAGTTCTTCTTTAATATAATCGGAAAAAACTACTAAACAATCCGCATGATTAATAGCATATTTTGTTTGTTTTTGTAGCTGTAACGGTTGCTTATACTTATCCGGATTTTTATAAAAACCAAAATCATGAATAAAAATAATTGACTTAATTCTAAAAAAACGGCATAACACAGGAAGACAACCGGAATAACCCAAAAAAATTTTATCTTGTCTTAACCACATAGCTAGTGGTAAAAATAATTGGGAAAAAAACCGTTGGGGTAAACGAATAAGTTTAATAGAAAAAAATAAAGCAGTTGAATTTTTTTTGTGATTAAAAAAATAGTAATCAATCTCCAGCGATTGATTATGATCTGTTTTGATTTGATTGATTAATTCTTTTAGATGGCGCTGAATACCATTTTGAGGATACAAAGATAAATCA
>CAZYRU010000105.1:0-1831 GCA_964649995.1 uncultured Gammaproteobacteria bacterium | reverse complement strand
CTTCTTCTTTGTGGTCATTAATTCTACTGCCGACAAAGAAGAAGTGGGGTGGCCTGAGCCAGCAGCCGTAGTTATAGTAAGGATATTATAGCGAATTAGTTGGCAAATAGACTTAAGAGTGGATAGAGATGTCATATTAGCTTAATAAATTAGGATATTTAGTAAAATATTCCCGCAACTCTCCCAAAAGAGTGCTGTGTTGATGTAAATCATAATAATATTTTTCTAATTTAATAAAAATCTCTCTTTTTATTTTATTATCAAGGTTAATTAATCTTCCTTCCTGCAGAAGGGCGGCTAATTGATATAAAGCTTCTGGATTTTTGCCTTGAAGCGCTTTAATAATCAAATTTTGCTTTTCAATAATTTTTAGTTCATCAATTTTTTGAGATTGGAGTTGGATAAATGGCCCCATAATTGTATCTGATAGCATTTGTTTTGCTATTTCTTCGATTTTTTCTCCCTCAGTTATTCCATATTCGTCAATAATATTGTTTAATTTTACTCTAAGATTAGAGGCAAGCTTTTCTATTTGAACGTCTTGTTCTTCTTTATTTCCTTTTAATAATCCGGTTTTTTCATCCAAAAAAAAGTAGGTAAAAACATCAGCAAAATCACCTTTATTCATAGTGGCACCAAAATGAATAAGACAACTAGGATTTTCTATAATTTGCTGTTTTAAATTAGTTAAATTTAATCTTTGTTTTAAGGCGTCAAAAAATGAATTGATTCGAATTATTTCACTGGCATTTTCCGCTGTAGTTTCAATTTTAAGCAGATCAGGGTAATTAAGCGCGTTTTGAGCCATAACAGCTAGTCGTTCTTTAGTTTCTTGCGGTTGTTCGTTAGGTTTGGCTTTGGGAATAGTAGTATTATAAAACATGTAATGAATAATAGACTCGGCTAAATCTTGACGGTCAGCGCTAAATCCTTTGTTATAATGGATCATGAAAAAAAATTCATCGGCTCCGGCTTTTTCTCTATACAGTTCAATTACTATACCGTTTTGCTTAGCTAGTTCCAATATTTGTTTTGCTTCAGATTCAGGAGGGAAGTATAGATCAAGTACTGTTTGATTAGCAGAATAATCATTGCCATAGGCAGTATTAGGATTATCTCCAGCTAAAAATTGCGATATTCCCATGAATCCTTTGCTTAATTGGCGGATTAACTGATCAAATCCATAATGACCAACGATAGAATTGCCATATTTAAAATTATCCATATCCAGCGAATAAATAACATGATTTTTTAATTGGGTTTTCTCTGGTTGTTTTAACCATTCTTTGAAGATAATTCCTCCTTCATCAAAAAATGCCCGACGAATTTGTAAGCCGGTATTAGGATCAATTTTTGTTTCCTTAGAGCCTTGAATTAGGGTTAATAACATATCCTCTTCTATGTTTTGTGAAGTTTGCATAGTATCTAGTTGGACTCTTTTTGCGTCTTCCAGTTCTGCAATAAGCTTTGCTTTTATGTTATTATCTATTTCTAATACGGCAATTTTTTTACAAACATCTTCGAGTCTATTTGCTAATTCTTTATTTTTAGCGAGATTAGAGGTAATTTCTTCATATTTTTTATTAATATATATTCTTTCTTGGCGAGGAGTATTTTTAATACTATCCTTAATGTTAATTTCTTTAGGTTGAATATTTGGCTTAAGAGCTTCAAGTATTTTAAGAACAGTTTGATGTTCTATAGTATTATTTAGGTTCATTTTTATTTGAGTTTAAACTAGTTTGCGAGGTAGGATTTTGTAGTATTTGTTTTAATAAAGAGTTAATTGCATTTGAGATTGTTTCTATTTCAGCTTGAGTTAATATTTGGG
>CAZYRU010000104.1:0-1845 GCA_964649995.1 uncultured Gammaproteobacteria bacterium | reverse complement strand
CCGTTATAGGGCATTTTAAAAAACAGACAATGAATAATACAACAGACAAATTAAAACGAATAAAAGTTGATGCTCTTTATGGGAAGAAAAAGCACTTTAATGCTGCGGATAGAAACGAGAGAAACCATTACAGGATTGGCATTCCTTTAGTTATAATTAATATATTAACAGGCTCAATTCTATTTTACGTAATAACAGATGGTGCTTCAAATTGGGTCAAATATGTCCCTTTAATTTTAGCTCTAATTTCGGCTCTTTTAAGCGGTTTTCAAACATATTTGAATTTGCAAAAAAAAGTAGAAGGACATAGAAGGGTTGGCAACAAGTACTTGGCTATTATGAAAAAATGTGACCGATTACAAGGCTATATCATTGACAAAGTAGTTTCCAATGATGACTTAGTTTCTAGAATTGAAAGTATTGCTCAAGATATTGACTCAATAAATATTGAAGCAGAATCTTACCCAACGAGTAATTCAGACTATTTGCTTGCAAAAAAAGGAATTGAAAATGGAGAAGAAGAGTACACAGAAAAAGAACTAAATCTTTAAAATATGGCGGTTTCAATCAATACATATTTAAAAGACCTTTCATATAAGTATTACCTAAAGAATGATTCAACGGAAATCGTTAGAATAAATAGTTCATTGGAAGGGCTATTGAAAAATTTGGACAAAGAACTTGGAATTTTAATAAAACGAAGATTCGTTTTTGGCTCATACGATAGAGATACAATACTGCCACGTTCATATGATGCCAATTCTGATATTGATTTAATGGTTGTATTCAATACGACTGATTATGAAAGAACACCAGAAACTTATCGAAGTTGGTTGAACAATTTTGCTACGAAGTATTATAAAGATAGGTATGGTTCAGAAGTCATAAGGTCATTCCCAACGGTAACACTTAAATTGGGTCATATTAAGTATGATTTAGTTCCAGCAAAAGAAGAGACAATCTTTTGGACAACAAGTCTATATATCCCTAGTAAAGGTGGGAGTTGGCAACAGACCGACCCAAATGACGTAAAGACTAAACTAACTGAAGCCAATACAAAGTATAATTCAATCGTTCGACCAATTATTAGACTAATGAAAGGTTGGAATGCTTCTAAAGGTTATCCTTACGATTCATACGAGTTAGAACTTTTTCTAACAAGTCTCAATTATTATGGAGATGATATTCAAAGGGGCTTTTTTTATGCAGTTGGTCAATTATCTACAAGTTGGAGCGACCCGCAATCAAAAAAAGATAAAGTAACAAGTCTGAAATACAACATCGAGCAAGTAAAGACTTGTTTAGAAAATAATGACCAAGTAAAAGCAAAACAATGGTTACACAGAGTATTGCCAGAATAAGAAAAACGCCCTATAACAGCACCTACAAGAAATTGGCGGTTCAGTGGTTAAATAAAGCTTTGTGCTTCGTATCAAGTTCAGTGGTGGAAGACAGTTTTGTGCTTCGAAATCGCCAACTTCTTGTAGCTGCAAAACGTTAGCTGGCATTTGAGGCCGTATTGCTAATAAGACACTCTATGAAAAAACTTCTACTTCTATTCGGCTTATCTACTATCATGACAGCTTCCTACTGTCAGGACGAAATGAAAATCTGGAATGAATTTCTATCCCTGGTCAAAAACAATAAAATGACCACAGACAGGATTAAGCCACATGACCAACTGGGGGACAAATTCAAACCTATTCTACTCAGCTACCTGGACAGCGTCCGGATTCAAGCTTCTCCTTCAGACTGGACAAACACTCCGGAGGTTATAAAAACAGATAATCGAATTCAGTTTCTGGTTCCCTGGTCAACCCGCGGACAAAAGACTGATTACTATTT
>CAZYRU010000103.1:0-1905 GCA_964649995.1 uncultured Gammaproteobacteria bacterium | reverse complement strand
GCTGCTAAAAAGCCACGAGTACCGGATATTGAAATATTTAACAATGATCTTAAAAATGTTGATGGTAAATCTAATTTTTCGGGAGTACATTTTTTTAAAAGTTTACTGTCTTTTAATTTGAAATGATGGACAACCGCAATGCCTAAGAAGTTTTTTCCTTCATGATTGAAATCGACTTGAGTAAAAGCGCTTACTAAGGATTTTTCGTGATTAGTGCCGAATTTAAATTCGAAATGCACAGAACTAGATTTCAATTCATCCAAATCATCAATTAAATTCTGGTAAAAACTAACCAATTTAATTGAACTAATTTGAAAATAAACTCTTACATTCTTAGGCATTAGCGACCTCATTATTGAAAGATGTATTATCCCAAATGAGCGGAACAAAACCGCTCGTTATACCGTCTGATATATTATATTTATATTTTCGTACTAATCCCCACTCTTTAGCCATTACCTGTCTTGGTATTTCCTGATAATCTCCCGTCTCAGTAACAAGTGTTAATTCAAGACTATCGGTGATACATTTATATTTATCTACACTTAAAGATTCGGGAACTTGTTCGATTCCCAATTTAATATCTAATCCAAGAGGATTAGTAATTTCAACAATCTTTTTTATAGAAACATTCGGATTATGTAAAAACATTTTAGTAATAGTGGCTCTCGATTTGCCTAATATTCTGGCCAATTTTGCCTTTGAGACATTATTGTTTTCCATCCAAGTCAATAAATAGTGATAGAAATCATTTAGTATTACCCAGGATTTTTCTTCAGCATCGGGTTCCTTTGCAAATAAATCCTTAATGTGTTTTAATGAATTCTCTGAACGCTCGCTCATATACTTCTTTCTCTCTATTAATACTGTTATAAGTTGAATCAGGTAAATGCCATTTGGGTTTTGAAACACATTTAAAAAATATTAGGTTCTTTCCGCATGAAATAAAGAAGAATATTCTATGTGGCTTCGGTCTGATTTCACCATAATTATATCCTTTTAACTGCCAATTAATCAAATCTGACTTATAATAACCGTCATACGTAGCCATTCGAGCCATCAAGCTTATAATTCTCTTTTGGACTTCGGTCGGCAACTGGTCAAAGTATTCTGCAACTTCCGATTCACCATCATCAACAACAAAAAATACTCTATATACTTGACGTCCATATCCACAAGCGACCTCAATTTCCTCAAAACTTATTTTTCTATTGTCAATCATGCACATATATGTTAACCTATAGGTAAACAAAACGCAAGGAAAATTTCCGCCATTTTATATTTTTTTATCATTTTTTGTTTTGTCACGGAATATTCTGCTTTCACTTTTAATTCCTTTGTATTCATCTAATTTGTTTCCGGAACTCTATTTGAATTTCTTGGAGTAAAATTGTGTAATGTTTAAGAATTATTTCATTCGATAGTACTTGTAAATTTTCTTTAAAATTTGCAATCTCCCTGGTTTTTTTGTCGCCTGAGTTAAAATCGCCGTGTGTTCGAATATCAATTAATTCTTCTTTTCCCTCTTTGTATTCAGCCATTTTATTAATTAATTCAATTAGTTGTAAATAATGTGGCTCCTCTAATATTATTCGATTTCTTTTAATATCTTTTTCTGTTTTTTTTAGATATACTATAAAATTAGCAAGCTTTTCTGGAGACGCATCTTTCCATAATTCATTTGCACTTAACTCTAAGTCCACTAATGTTTGCCACAGTTCATTGTATAATACAAATTGTTTGTCTGAGATACGAGTAATTTTCCTGCGTCTATTTTCTATCAGTTTATCAATAAATAATAAGGTAAATCACACCACCACTTGAAAATAATCCTAAAAATGTATCAATTGACATATTTACTCCATAATCCATCCATTAGCCACGATCAGCAGGAAGAGCCACTTG
>CAZYRU010000102.1:0-1960 GCA_964649995.1 uncultured Gammaproteobacteria bacterium | reverse complement strand
AATATGAAATTTACTCTCTTATTAGGCGTTTTTTCAATAATAAATCACCGGCAAAAATCACCACATCTAAGCTAAAAAATAATGAACAAATAGGATTATTCCAATAATTTAGGTATAATTAAATATGACCCCTGAACTCCAAAAAAATACCATTAATACTATTTATCTTTTATTTTCTCATAATTATATTGCTTTTGTCTATTTAACTGGAATTTTAATCTCAACCTTTCTGGCAATTACTCGACCTTCTCGTTATGCTGTTTTGTTACTGTTGGGTTTTATTATTTTGCTTTTTTCTTTTGAGTATGATAAACATATTATTGTTCCCTTTCGTGAACAAACGCTGAAGTCATTAATTACCTCTACCCCGCATTATAAACTGACAAAATTAATTGATATTATTATTGCTGATATTATTCCAATAATTACCTATCTTGCTGGTTGGACTTTAGTATTTATTAGTATAATTTCCGCCGGTTTGAAGATGGGTAAAAAAAATTAAGATATAATATGTAATAACCATTATTATAATTTACTTTATTAAGAAGGTAAGATTAAATCTTATTAGAGCGCTAGGCCCCTTTTTTTTGGGGGAAACGAGGAAGAAGGCCCTAATTTTTCAGGGAGTCGGACATTTTGCTTAGTAAGCAAAATAGTATCAGCGGAAACCTTCAGGTTATAATTGTTAACCTTAAGTTTTTTTCCAAACCCTAAAGTAATTTAGGAACAAAGAAAAAAACAAACAATTCTTACCTTCTTATAAAGCTTGATTAACTATTGTGTGTGGTATATTTGCCTACTTCGGCAAAAAAAATAATGCCGGTGATTTAATTCTAATCGGGTTAACACCTCTTGAATATCGAGGTTATGACTCCTGGGGAATAGTTTAAAAAAAATTAGTTTTAGTTTTCTAAACTATACTCTGAAACAAACCAGTTTAGGAAAATATCCCCACTATATGTTAAAGGAAATTTATGAACAAAAAGAAGTATTAAACAATATCCTTACTACTTTGCTTCTTTTGACTTTGGCTTTCTTTTAGGCTATAAGAAGATGATTTATACTATAATATAGAGTGTATGAATAAAGTAAAAATTGGTCTAGCTTTAGGTGGTGGTGGCCCAAAAGGCATCACACATATTGGTGTTCTTAAAGTATTAGCAAAATATAAAATCCCTATTGATTATGTAGCTGGTACCAGCGCCGGCGCCATTGCTGGAGGCTTTTATGCCGCCAACTTAAATCCGCTAGAGATGGAAGATTATTTAATGAAAAAAGGGTGGCTAGAAACAATTAAATTAATACTTGATCCTTCTTTAAAACAAGGTTTACTCCAGGGGAAAAAACTTGAGGATTTTCTACAAAAATATTTAAAAAATACGCGCTTTCAGGATTTAAAAATTCCTTTTAAAGCTGTCGCCACCAACCTTGCTAATGGAGAAAAAGTTGTTCTTGATAAAGGCGATTTAATCAAGGCCATTATTGCCAGTTGTTCTATCCCTATGATCTTTAAACCAGTTAATTGGGAAGGAAAATTATTGGTTGATGGAGGTATTTGCAGTCCAGTACCGGTTAATACGGTCAGAAAAATGGGGGCGAATATCGTAATTGCTGTTAACCTTTATAATCACAATCAGAATAATATAATCAGTGAAAAAAATAATTTTATTACTAATGGCTTACAAACCATTAATTTAATGATTAATCGATTATCGTTAATAGAAATTCAAACCGCCGATCTTATTGTTAATCCTGAGGTAGATTGGATTAGCTTAAAAACGCTAATTAGTCAAAAAGGTAAAATAGCAGCTATCGCTAAAGGTGAGTTAGCCATGGAAACCATGCTTCCTGAGCTAAGAAGATTAATCGCCTTAAAACAAAAAAGCAGTCTGACTGGAAAACTACGGTACCGTCCAAAAAGTGGCACCTAAAATTGTCACTTTAACTTGATTTAGTATAC
>CAZYRU010000101.1:0-1989 GCA_964649995.1 uncultured Gammaproteobacteria bacterium | reverse complement strand
TTTATCTATTAGTTTAGCGGTTATTTCTAAATATTTCTTGGTGTAATCTTTAGTTGCTTTTTTATACAATCGATCTTTTAAAATATCATATCGGGATTCTATATTAAAAGTAGTAATTTCAGCTAAATGATTTTGAGTTTCTTCATCAACTTTTATTTTCATTAAATTAACTAGTCGAATTAACTTGTGTGTCGGTGGAGGATAACTATCATTTTTCTTTAAAAACAATGCTTTTAAAACTTTTTCTAAAGCTAAATGACAAAAAAATAAAACACCACTATATCTTTTTAAATCAAAAAGTCCTTTTGCTGTTTCAAAATCTTCATCAGAACTTTTTAACCACGCCTTTATTAAATCCGCCTTTTCTGCATCTTTCATAAAATTTATTATACCACCCTCATCAAAAAATCAAAAATAAAAATCACTTAAATTTCCTACCCAATTTTCTCGCAAAAACTTATTTTTTGAATTTGAGATTTTAATAAATTTTGGTATGGAGTAAAACTAATCCAGATGTAAATCTTTAGTTAAATTATAAAGATAATCTAATCTTTTTTCTTAATGAATATTTTTGAATTTAGCTGATAACAAAACCAAATTAACATTACTATATTCACTTATTTATCCTTTAGAAAAAGATTCTAAATAAAATTATCTTTTGAGAATTAAAGTTTTCCCCTTTGCTCTTTTAATAAAAGTTAGTGGTTTTTAGATTTATAGAGTTTTTTGTCGATAGATCTGAACTGAGCCAATTATTTTTTCTAGGTGATAATTTTTTAAGATCCATTGATAAACTAATGGTAATTTATCAGCATTAGTTAAACCATCAATCTTATCACATAGATTATCGCAATAAAGAATATATTTAGGAGGATTTTTTTGTAAATCTGTTCTAATTTCTTGCTGGTATTTATCACCAATTCCAAACCAGGCAGTATAATAACGAGTAGGATTATCTCTTTGGGCAAGATAATAATATACTGCCGTATTATCAAAAACAAAAATTTTATCTTTTTTGGTAGTATTAGCCAAAAGATAATCTCTTACCATCTCTGATTCATAATTCAACCAATAATTATCCGAAATTTTCGGCAAAGAAAAGAATATCCTGATATCGGCTAAAGACGCATTGGGTAAATTGATAATTCTTTTACTATAAAAAAACGGATTGAAAAAAAATAATAAAGTAAGGCAGTAAACCAAAAGTCTAGTAGCAATCGCTTGACGATTTTTTGCCAAAAAATAATCTAAAATTACAAAACCGGCTAAAAATAGATGATGGAGAATATAGGCAATATGCCAAATGTCACTCCTACCTAAAGCACTACGGAAAAAAATCAGGCTGGTTAAGGTAAAAAATAAGGGCAAAATAAAATCTGCTTTAAGGGTTTTTTTAGCATACAATATCTGATTAACTAAAAAAATAATATATAGACTCATTAAAAAAATCGGCCACCAGTGAGGAGAAAACGACTGCATGGAAAAAGCCGGATAAATATATTCATCCAAAAACGGCTTCATCGCCGGTAGATGTACAAATGTCTCCTGATAAAAAGCCATTAACCCTTCTTTGTGAAAAAGAACTAGTCCGACTAAATTAGCGGCTAAAAATCCCATTAGAAGCATTAATAAATTAGGAATATTTTTCACCAATTGTTTGTTAATTGCCCCTAATGTTTTGAGTTGTGAAAATTTATCTTCCTTAAAAAGAGCAAAGATTAACCAAAAAACTAAACTGAGTACCACTAAATAAAAACCCCGATCAGCAGAATAGTATAAACAGGCAAAAGCCAAAAATCCCAAAAGAAAAAATCCCAAAAATGCTTTAATTACTTTTTTAATCACTAAAACAACAATCATCAGATACAAAAATGTAACTAACTCCCGCCATAATCCCTTTTCAAATAATGAACCATATAAAAGAATACTAGCGCTATAAAACAACCAATGATCTCTAAGAAGAAGACTGGCTAATATAATTAATAAAAT
>CAZYRU010000100.1:0-2140 GCA_964649995.1 uncultured Gammaproteobacteria bacterium | reverse complement strand
TCAATTTGATGAGAAATTATTATTTACTGATGTCACAGTTTCAGAATTTATTTGGGTTTTATCTTATTATTATAAAGATGCCATATTAGAAATTGTTAAAAAAATCACCACATTGATTCATCTTCCTCAAATTAAATGCAATAAAAAAATTATTTTAATCGCCTTAAGCTTGTTTGAAAAATATAATATTGATTGGGTTGATGCTTATTTGGCCGCCTATGCAGAAGAAAATAATATTAAAGAAATTTATTCTTATGATCGAGACTTAGATAAAGTTAAAAAAATTAAAAGACTGGAGCCGTAAATATGAAATACAAAATCCAAAAAGGCCTTATTGTTCAGAAATTAGGCAAGGAAACCGTCATTTTTGACGGAGAAGAATCAGTTCTTTATACTCTCAACGAAACCGCCTCGGAGATTTTTAAGATGATAAAAAAAGGTTTATCTGAAGAAGAGATTGTTGAGAAAATGGTAAAAAAATATTCATTAAAAAAAGAAAAGGCAGAAAAAGATGTGAGGGAATTGGTTGAGGAGTTGATTAAAAAAGGAATAGTAAAGCGCTAATCGGTAACGAGGCCCGTATCGTGAGGTGGTTACGTGAGACGTTAGACTCTAAACGAAACGGGCTTCGTAGCCGTAACCGTTATATAATCAATCCTCACTTGATTTTTAAAGTTTTCTGTTATAACATTGTTATAATGTTAACAATTGACAGATTCTTATGAAGCAAAAAATAATCAAGGTAGGGAATTCAGCGGCAGTCACTCTGCCAGCGTCATTTGTGCGCGAAGGTAATTTAAAAATCGGAGATGAAGTAATTGTTGAGGCAATACCAAGATATCAAGCGGCTTTGATTAAACCAAAAAAGGCTGACAAGAACATTAGTCTGTCGCCAGAGTTTTTTTCCTGGCTTGATAAAATAAGCAAAGAATATGAAGATGTGATCAAAGAGTTAGCCAATCGATGATAGTATGGGAATTTGTTATCTTGATATTGCCGAGTCCTATTTTATACATGACAAGATGATTGAAATTGGAGGAGGAAGAAAAGGGATAAGAGATTTTACTTTGTTCCATTCGGCAGTTGAAAGACCGAAGGCGACCTTTGGAGGGAAGGATCTATATGGAACAATATGGCTTAAGGCGGCTGCCCTAATTCAGTCAATTATAAAAAACCATCCCTTTAATGATGGCAATAAAAGAACAGGATATTTTACGGCTCTTCGTTTTTTAAATATAAACAACTATGAGATTAGAGCAACAAAAAAAGAAATAATAAATTTTACCTTATCGATTGATACTAAAAACTTGCCATTAAAAAAAATTGCTTTTTGGTTTCAACTTCATAGTAAAAAAAATAGATGAAACCCGACCTATTTTTTTAATAAATACCCAAAAAATAGAGTAAATTACTTGCGAGTTAAGAAACACCAGCCACTTTTTCCACCAGGGTTCTGACGATAGAAGAAAAAGATTTTTAAAACGATTGATGCCGGCACGAAGGCGAGGCTCATCATTAAAGATAGACGATGGTTGGTGGAAAATAGAAGATAGATATTGAAGATAGAGGTTGGAAGGTCGAATATTTTTGAGAAAAGATGGAGGGATGGGGGTTTGGTAATGCTTCTTTAGTAAAACAAAAACCGGGTAGACAAAGTTTTGGAGTTTAAACTTATGAATTTAGGTTGCTAGGTCAAGCCATAGCTGACCACGTAGGTCAGCTGTGGATTGTTGGTTTGCGTAAATGTGGTGTAAAAATTTGTTTTTTTTGTTATCCTATTAAGGGTTGGACAAAAAACAGTGGTTTTTGATAATGAGAAATTAGTATTTTATGCTTTAAATGAAACTACAACGGAGATTTTTAAGATGATAAAAAAAGGATTAAAAGAAGAAGAGATTGTTGAGAAAATGGTAAAAAAATATGAGGTAAAAAAGGAAAGAGTGGAAAAGGATGTAAAAGAATTGATTGGGGAGCTAGAAAAGAAGGGATCTTATGACTGAAGGAGAAAAAAGTTAAATTTATACTCTAACAACCTTATTATTTTACCTTATTTTAAGTTTTTAGATTATTCATTAATTTAAATAAATTTAAATACTCTATTATAGATGGTAAAAAGTTCTTGAAAAATAAGAAGTTTTAT
>CAZYRU010000099.1:0-2191 GCA_964649995.1 uncultured Gammaproteobacteria bacterium | reverse complement strand
ATGGTTGCGCTCGAAAATTCCACATCCACAACTGATCCGTTCTTATGGGTCAACTTGATTTCATATACAGCTTCAACCTTTTCTCCCGAAATTCCTTTGTCGTAACTTTCAGAGATTCTCTGTCTGTCTTCAGAAACAATGAATTTAATAAAAGGCTCACCTAAAACTTCTTTCTCCGTATATCCTGTCATGCTTATCGCTCTGTTGGCGTATTTTATAATCTTGTCTTGAACAATGACTATCCCATCTTGCGCCTGGTCTATCACGGTCGTGAATTTTTCTTCACTTTCTTTAATTTCTTTAATTTTTTTGCTTATTTCTCGTCTCAAAGTAATTTGATATCTTCGCATCACCCAAAAAATAATGATTATCAATATCAAAAAAGAACCGACGGCTATCAAAAAAACATTCAACCATTGAGGCCAGACCTCGACCTCCCCCAAAGCCTTACCAAAATTTAATCGGATAGATTTATAATAAATGCTGTTTTGGTCATTCCTCATCTCTCTCAGATCGAAATCTACCACACCGATCAAATATTCGGTTTTTGGTCCGTTTTTGGTAAACGCGTAACTTATTTCGCTTGGATTGAAAAAAATTCCTGTGCGGTTAACCTTGTATTTGCTTTCATTCAAAATACCAAAATGCCAATTGACCACTCCTGCGTCAACCTGATTGGTATCCAATAATCTGAAAACATCGTCCATACTTTTCACATCAATGATATTGGCTCTCATTCCAAAAGAATCCAAAATGTTTTTCAAGCCCAAAGGAGCCGTATAATGGACGCTTGATTTTATTACAGCGATAATTTATTCTTCTAAATCTTAAAAAGATTTTGCATTAAAATCCTTCTTAGCATAGATTATCGACCAGCTAAGCAACGTTGTTTCATTATTAAAATCGTATTTGGCTTTTCGTTCCTCGTTCACGGCTACGTCAACCATCATATCGATCTCCCCTTTTTCCAGCCGCGCCAATCCCTCATCCCAAGTACCATAGACATAAACTAAATTCCAATTTTCTTTCTTGGCAATGGCATTGGTGATGTCTGCCCAGAATCCTTTAATGGTGCCATCTGTGTCCCTGTAAATTTTTGGAGTATTATCATACACTCCCACGCGGAAAGTTTTAAAATCGTTTTCAGTTGCGAAAACCGAACTAAAACAAAATAATTGGAAAAAAATTAGCGCTGCCAAAAAAAATTTTTCATATATTTTAAAACTAAAACACCAAAAAAAGAGATGCCACTGATGAACATTATTTTTTTATTGTTAATTCCATCAACTTTATCTTATGTTAAAAAAATAATAGAATCAAGACGTTTTTAACCCATTAGCACCAATTCCTCTGAATTTAGAAAAAATCCGAAATTAATTTTATGTCTACTGCTTACCATCAATAGTCAATAAATTATCTTTAACATTCTGATATCCCCTACACTCCCTAGTTTTGATACGTATTAAGGTTAATAATCAATCATCGCTTCTACATAATTCTAACCATAAAAACGGAGTAAAATAAAAAATACAAATTAAAATATTTTAATTATCCTATCATAATTGATTGAATATTAATCATTTTTTTATAAGGCAGACAATTTTTTATAAGATATTCGTGTTTTCCTTCTCCAATTACCCGACCCTTATCTAAAACAATAATTTTATCAGCATTTTTAATAGTTGATAAACGATGGGCAATAATTATCGTTGTGCGTCCTTGAGAAGCTTTTTCTATTGATTTTTGAATCAAGGATTCATTCTCTACATCTAAACTAGAGGTGGCCTCATCAAAAACAAGAATTGCCGGATTCTTAACTAAAGCTCGAGCAATTCCCACTCTTTGTCTTTCCCCTCCTGATAATTTTACCCCTCTCTCCCCCAGCATAGTTTCTAGGCCGTTTTCCAAATTATTTAAAAATAAATCTATTCCAGCCATTTTTATCGCTTTATTTAATTGTTCTATGCTTACTTCTTTTTTACTTCCAAAAATAATATTATAACGCAAAGTATTATCAAAAAGAGATACATCTTGGGGGACTACTCCTAAAAAATCACGATATTTTTTCAAAGATAAATCTTTTAGGTCATATCCATCAATCGTTATTTTCCCTTTAAAAGGGTCATAAGCTCTTAATAATAATTGCACCAAAGAAGATTTCCCTGCTCCGCTATGCCCCACAATAGCAACT
>CAZYRU010000098.1:0-2221 GCA_964649995.1 uncultured Gammaproteobacteria bacterium | reverse complement strand
GTATACTAAATCAAGTTAAAGTGACAATTTTAGGTGCCACTTTTTGGACGGTACCAAAGAAATTGAATGGCGTTACAATAATAGAAAAGAGTCTAATATCAAACTGAAGTTAATCAAGTTATTAAAATTTTAGGTGCAATTACCTAATTAAATTAATTTAAAAATTTTTCCTATTTATGATTAATATAAACTTTAAATCAGGTGCAGTTTTATTATTAGTTGTGGGTTTGGGTGTCTTACCTATTAAGGCAGAAAAGGCTAATACTAACCGCCAAAATATTTTACCTCAACAGCAGCGGGTAGTTTTACCTACTATCAAAAGGATACAAGATCAAAAACCAATTCAGGATATGCAACCGCGACTAGGGTCTAAAGGAAGAGAAAATTTCCTCAATAGCTCAGATTCGGCTTTACTCAACCGCAACCAAAATCTTCTTAATAAAGGTAGTGAGGTAGCTGGTAAAGTGCAACAAATTTTACAAAATAACCCCAGTGGCGGTATAGGTCAACAGGTAAGAGAAGTAGCACGTGCACAAAATCAGCTTCATACTCAGGTACAAACCCAACTGGACAAGTTAAACTCAAAAAGCAAACTAGCTAAATTGTTATTAGGAACCGATTATCAAGCGGTTAAGGTACTGAAAACTCAGATAGAACAAAATCAGTTAAAAATTAAACAACTAGAGGAACTCAAAAATCAACTGCATGATTCAGAAGAGATTGCGGTAGTTGATAATGTCATTGCTAATTTAACTCAAGAGAATACTTTTATAAATGAGAAAATTACAGCAGAGGAGAAAACAAAAAGCTTATTGGGTTGGTTTGTCAAATTATTTAATCGGTAATTTTTCAAAACGCGGGTTTATTTTATAAATTTATTTCGTTTGCATTATGAATAATTTGCGCCTTAATCAATTTGACATTAATGATTTTTTAGCCAAAATTAAGAAAATGGAAAAAGGCGAAAAGTTGGATTTATCTTCCGACGAAGATCTTTCCATTGCTATTATGAATTTAATCTCAATGGAAGAGCATTTCTTTTTTACCTACAACAAAACTAAAGATTCTCAATATCTTGATTTATTAAATGAGGTCAGAGAGATAAGAAAAAGTGCTTTGAAAAAAATTATTAAAGATTATGAAGGCGAGGTCTGGTGTATTAGTAAACATTTGTTGGCCGCTTCAATGCGGTTGATGGAGGTGGGAACCAAATCATTAACTAAAGGAGATAAAAAAGAGGCGGCAGAGTTTTTTCAGAAATCATATCAGCTTTATAGCTTATTTTGGGGATTAAATCTAGGAGTAGTTGGGGTAAAAGATATTAAGAAACCTAAGTTAAAAACAGTGGATTTTATCAGTGAAGAGAAAAAGCCAACCGTAAAAAAGTCAGTAAGTATTTTTGAAAAACTGGGCCAATTAGTACAAAAAGCAATTGATTGCTGTAAGGAATAATTGTTATTTAGTTAGATGGCTTTATTTGTCTTTAAAATAAACCCACCTTTTATTAGGTGGGTTTTTACAAGCGGCCGCTTGTTTTTGAGATTTTAATCGCTCACTTTTTTAACTTGAATTTTTTTCGGTTGGGTTTTAGGCGATTTAGTGAAAGCAATTGTCATTACTCCATGTTTATAAGTAGCTTCGGGATCTTTATTTTCATCAATCTCTCCCGGAACAGCTACTCGATATGAGAATGACTGAGTTGCTTTGCGGTAATATTTCTTTTTTTTGTCTTCTGCCTCTTCTTTAGTTTCGCCTCGTATCCAAAGATAGCCGTCTTGGAAAGTGATGTCAACATCTTTTGGATCAATTCCCGGAACGGCTGCCTCCACATAGACTTTGTCCTCATCCTCATAAATTGAAAGACCAGTCTGGCTGGAAGGAGTAGTTAACCATTCCTCATCTTCATCCCAAAAATCCGGTAGAGTAAGATTAGGAAATGATAGCCACCGGCGTGGAATCAGATTAGCCATATTTATCACCCCCTTTCGTTTAACAATTAAATTTATAACTATTATATTAGCAGTCTAACAAATAGATTGCTAATTTGTCAAGAGGTTTTTTATTTTTTATTGATTTTTGTTATCATCAACAATATGAGGTGGGCAAAAAAATTGTCGCTAATATTTTTGTTGATATTAATTTTTCTTTCTTTAGGAAAAAATTTATTGAATTATCAGGAGAAGCTAAAGTTTTATGAAGCTTATAAACAAGAATATGAGAA
>CAZYRU010000097.1:0-2222 GCA_964649995.1 uncultured Gammaproteobacteria bacterium | reverse complement strand
AGTTATTATGTACAGTTTTAAATACATTTTTTGTTCTTTTTTGATATACACTTCTATTTTGGCTCAAATTGATACAACTTTATATTTAAAAAACCCTAACTACCAACAAGAAATGGGTCTTTATGAGGTTTATAAAACCAAACAAGCAGATATCGTTATGCTTGGAAATTCAATTACACACGGAGCAAACTGGAACGAATTATTAGGCAGAGCAAATGTTGTTGAAAGAGGTATTTCAAGCGATGTTTTGGATGGTTACCTTGCCAGATTAAACACTATTACTTCGTTAAAACCTAAATTTGTTTTTATTATGGCAGGAATTAACGATATTTATAATTGGTTGCCTGTTGAAAAGATTTTTGAAAAATATGTTAGGTTAATTAACGAACTTAAAAAGAACAATATTAAACCTATTATTCAATCCACTCTGTTTGCCGGTTCTAAATGGAAATCTTACAGCGATAGGAATAAAGAAGTTATTAAACTTAATAAAATGCTATCGGAATATGCCAAAAAAAACTTAATTGAATACGTTGACCTAAACAAAAAGCTTTCTGCCAAAAATATACTGATTGCCGATTATACTTACGACGGTTTACACTTAAACGGAAAAGGATACGCAATTTGGGCGGCCGAAGTTGACAAAATTTTGAGAAAATATAACTATTAAATATAAATAGGAGTTAAAAATAAATGAAATCAGGAAATAAGATATTGGACGGTTTTTGGTTGGTACTGCTGGTAACAGGTTTTTTGTTTTTGCTAAAACTAATACCAAGCGATACCAAGCTATTTGGATTACAACTTAAACCGGTAGATATTATTTCGGATTTAACAGAGTCGGACGATTATGATTATAGCGATTACAAGTTCCAAGACGATAATGAAAAATCTGATACAACAAATAAATTGATTAATCAAAATTTCTTTGATAAACAAGAATTAAATCAAGCTGCGTTTTTTTATTTCGGCGAAAACGATAAATCTGCTTCAATTTCAGACATAACCAGAAAAGTAAAAATTTCCGGCAATATAGCTCAAATGAAATATTTTTTTGACGCATTAAAACAAACCGGCAGCACTAAAGTTCGAATTGCTCACTTTGGCGATAGCGGTATTGAAGGAGACTTAATTACTGCCCAGCTAAGAGAAAAATTGCAAAATTCTTTTGGCGGAAAAGGGGTTGGCTTCCTTTCCATTACTTCACAAGATGTTAAATTTAGAACAACTACTCAAATGGATTTTTCAAGTAATTGGGAAACTGCTTCTATTTTTACGTCAAATCCAAAAAAATATCCTTTGGGCGTTAACGGAGAAGTATTTATTGCAAAACCCAATAGCTATGTTGAGTATACTGCCACCCCGCGTAAGTTTAAGAATATAAAGACTTTTAGCACGGTAAGATTATTTTACAGCGATGCCGACAACAGCCCCGTAAATTATTCATTTGACGATGGTACAAAAGAAACGGCTAATCTTTCCCCTTCTTCATCGGTAAAAGAATTAGTTTTGGATGCTAAAAAAAGCGTTAAAAAGGTTAGACTTGAATTCCCAAACACCAAAAAAGGTTATTTTTACGGTGTTAGTTTGGAAGAAGGGAACGGTATTTACGTGGATAACTTTCCATTACGTGGCAACTCCGGAGCTTCCATTAAAGATATTCCAATTGAAAAACTTAAAGATTTTAACAAACTACTAAATTATAAATTAATAATTCTTCAGTTTGGTCTAAATGTTGCAAACCAAAGACAACGTGATTTTGTATGGTATGAAAAAGAAATGGCTTCGGTAATAAGCCATTTAAAATCAGCTTTCCCAAACACAAGTATTTTATTAGTTAGCGTTAGTGATAAAAGTGTTAAAAAAGGCTCTAATTTTGTTACAGACCCGGGAGTAATAAGTTTATTGGAAGCCCAAAGAAGAATTGCAGAAACTAACGGTGTTGCTTTTTGGAATTTATTTGAAGCCATGGGCGGTCCTAACAGCATGCCCAAGTGGGTTGATAGTAATCCACCCAAAGCATTTAAAGATTACACCCACTTTAATTTAGATGGCGCTGCCGATATTGCTGAGCTTTTAGGTGAAGTAGTAACACCATCAACTAAGAAAAATCTTGAAATGAGATTTATGGCTGAAAAAGGTGCTTGTGAAGGAAAAATGATGATTGCAAAAAGAGCAAAAGAACTTGGATACAAAAAGGTAATTCTCGAAACTGCATCAGT
>CAZYRU010000096.1:0-2237 GCA_964649995.1 uncultured Gammaproteobacteria bacterium | reverse complement strand
CTCTTTTTGCGCAGGTAGTCGCCCCAAGCAGCGTAGGCTTGATTTTTTGCTTCAAGGAGATCTTCTGTGCTGATACCATCTGTTTTAAATACGCAGCAGGAGTGGCCGTCATATTTGGACCAGTCGTAAGTTAACAGTCTATTTTCTTTTTCAAGGTCTTGGAAGAGCTTTGTCCCTGGAAAAGGCGTAAGAATGGAGAACTGAATTGATTCCGGCTCAAGCGATAAAGCGTAAGCAATCGTTCTTTGTATGGTTTCTTTGGTTTCGCCGGGAAACCCGAAGATAAAAGTCAGGTGTATTTTTATCCCTAGTTTTTTAGTTAAACGGATCATTCTCTCAGTTTTTTTAAGGTCTAGGTCTTTTTGGCAACCGTCGACCATCTCCGCCTGGGCGCTTTCAATCCCGTATTTCACAGCCGCCAGCCCGGCATCTTTCATTACTGATAACAGTTCTTCATCCATTAAATCCGCCCTGGCCATGATCGCCCAGGGTATGCGCCATAGCCCCCTCTCTTTCAATTTGCGGCAGAAAGAGATCAGGCGTTCTTTGCCGATATTAAATGTGTCATCGTCAAAATAAAAATCGTCTTCATATCCTTCATCTTCATAATCCGTAAAAAAATCATCCAAAAGATTATTTTGATTACTCTTCAAATCGTAATGTAGTTTATAAAGTTTATCACATATTTTTGAGTTTGTAACGTTAATTTCAAGATACATTTGTTCGGGTACAAATTCTTGTGTTAAAGCTTTGCCAATTAATTGCAATGCGTTTTGGTAATCGTTTGCGGTTTTTTTAACTTCTTCTATATAATTAAATAATTCGTCTTCATTTGCGGTTTTGGTAATTGTATTATAACAAACTTTTAATATTACATTTGCCTCGTTAGGTTCTGCTACTTTTGATAATTTGAAGTTGTTAAAAGTATATGTACAAGAAAATTCAAATAAATCGTCATTCCAATTACTGGTCGAAATAGTTTTTTTATTTTTTTTCATTTATATTTTCCCGATAAAATAAAAGGATAAATCCTAAAATAATTAATAAATACAATATAAAAAAACGAAATTTATTTAAATTTTATCAAAAATAAAGCAACCAAAAAACTAACAATTGAAGAAAGTAAAAAGGGTAGAAAGGCTCCGCCGGTTAAATCCCACAAATAGCCGGTAAATATACTTCCAACCATTGTAGATAAGCTAATTGCAGTAGTAATCAATCCAATAGCAGTTCCTCTCAGGTTATCGGGAATTAAGTCACTAATCCATGCTTTAATAACTCCTTCGCTTGCGCCGGCATAAAATCCGTATATCAAAAAAAGTATCCATATAAACATAAACCCGCTGCTTAAGGCAAATCCCAAGTAAACTAATGAAAATGCAAATAACCCTAAAATAAAAATATTCTTTTTACCAAATTTATCCGATAGTAAACCGATAGGATAAGATAATATTGCATAAACAAGGTTGTAATAAACATAACCCAAAATGGCGATATTATCACTTTTTGCAATTTCCTTTGATTTTAATATTAAAAATACATCGCTGCTATTGAATAACGAAAAAAATGTTAATACAAAAAACAACAATTTAAATTGTTTACCGGATTGTTTCCAAAAATCAACAAACCCCATTTTAGGTTTAACTTTGCTTGTTTGGTTGTTTTTGTTGTCTTTAACAATAAAAGTTAGGTAAATTGCAAAAATAGACGGTATTACCGAAATTAGGTAAATAGTGGAGTACCCTTTAGGAATAAAATAAAGAATAATTAGTGCCGTAATAGGTCCAATAACCGCACCCAAAGTGTCCATGCTTCTATGAAAGCCAAAAACTGCACCGGTATTTCCGTTTGCATACGAGGCTAAAAGCGCATCACGCGGTGCGGTTCTAATCCCTTTTCCAATTCTATCCGTAACGCGGCTTACCAAAACGGAATAGACATTTTGGATTATACCGGGCAAAGGTTTTACCAAACCCGATAAACCGTAACCAATTATTACAAAAATAGATCTTTTGCCTAATTTATCGGATAAATTACCAAAATAACCTTTAAGCAAACCGGCAGTAATTTCGGCTATACCTTCAATTAAACCCACGGATACCATCGAGGCACCCAAAATGGAAGTTAAAAATAAGGGGGTAACGGGATAAAGCATTTCACTTGCAAAATCGGTAAAAAAACTTACCAATCCCAACACTATTACAGGTCTCGAAATTTTTTTAAACATAACACCAAAT
>CAZYRU010000095.1:0-2283 GCA_964649995.1 uncultured Gammaproteobacteria bacterium | reverse complement strand
GAAGATAATATTCTTTTAAATTTTTGTTTTTTATTTTATAAAAACCTAAAAGCTGATTTACTAACAAGAGTGAGTCGGAATAAAATTCAATTTTTTCTATTTGTTTTAATTTACCCACCTTATAAAGTTCTATTATTTTTTCCCAAGCCATAATTAAAGCTTGATACTCAGCGGTGTTATTGGTTTTAATTCCTATATATTTACCGCTCTTAGTCATAAGTTGATCCTCTTTATAAATTAAATAAGCACTCGCTGCTTTACCAGGATTATTTAAAGAGCCCCCATCAGTAAAAACTCGCAGTATCATTAATTAAATTATAACTCACCTATTTTTTCTTTTCTTTCTGCCTCTTCTTTAACAAGGTTTAAGAAGCGTTCAGTTGAGGATAGTCTTTTATGACCAACAATTTTAGCAATATATTCAATAGATGAGCCGTTAATTAACTGATAAGCAATAAAGGTATTTCTTAAGTCGTTAACCGTTGCGTTTTCTATTCCTACTTCCCTAAAGCAACGACTAATAATCTGACGAATATTTCTAATTAATAAAGGATGGCCGTTGCGAGTTATAAATAAATGTTTATCTTCGGTTTTATTTCTGATTTTTAAATAATCATCAATTGCTTTTTTAGCCGCTTTATTTAGTGGAACTTCTCTTGCGGGATTTTTACCATAATTACGGATAAAAAGAGTATTTTCTTTAATATCCTCAATGGTTAAATTTGCTAATTCTCCAATTTTAATTCCGGTTTGAAGCAAAATTTCAATTAGGGCATAAGTACGCACATCATCTTTGGCAAAATCTCTCAATGCTCGGTATTCAAGTTTACTAAAGATTCTTGGTGGTAGTTGATTATATTTAGGATGAGAAACCTCTAATGATGGATTTTGTTCAATTACTCCCTCGTTTTTTAAATATCTAAAAAAAGTTCTAATTGAATTAAGTTTACGAGAGGCGGATTTTTTGGTATAATTTTCAATAATTAATTTATTAATAAAATCACCAATATCCTCTTTTTTTACTTCACGAACATCATTTTTTTCCTTACTGGTTAAAAAACCTATAAACTGCTCCAAATCTTTTCTATAAGCAACTATTGTAAACTCTGATTTACCCTGAGATTTAAGATAATTAATAAATTTTTCCACCAGGTTAGGAAGCATAATATTTTCCATAACAACCTATAATATACCAAAAAATACTAAAAAATCAAGTAATTTTGTGTTAGTATATATAAATATATGGAAAAAACAGAAAAATTTATTCTTGATACTAATTTATTTTTTAATACAGAATCAGGTTTAAATCTTGGGCAAAAGACAGAAGATGTGGTAATTAGTTTAACAAGATTAATTTCTAAATTAAAACAAGGTAAAAAAGCAGATTTTTTTATGCCTCCAAAAGCGATTGAGGAGTTTTTATCATTTTTTACAGATAAAAATCAATCTTTTTTACAAACCTTTATAAGTTTAATTACTATCAAATCACCCAATATTCAAAGAATTACTCTTCCAGCGGGTTTATTTTATGAGTTGATTTCCGATATTCGCGCTCGCAGTTGGCGAGGATTGCAGATAGCTGAGGAAGAGATGGAAAAGGCAGTTTTGGGTTTTTTACCTAAAAAAACAGATCTAAAAAACAAAAAAGATATCCAACTTAATCTTGGGGTTTATAAGCGTAATTTAAGAGAGAGATATCGTCATGCTACCCGTTTTGGTTTTTTAGATAGTGTAACCGATTTGGAATTAATTTTATTAAGTTTAGAGTTAGATGCTTATCTTGTTTCTACTGATGAGGGAGTAGTTAATTGGGGGAGAAAATTCGCTATTAAGGAGATACCGGCTGGGCTTTTGGTAAAACATCTTGACGATCTTCTTCAGGAAGGAGATTAGAAAACCAATCAACTATTTTGTCGGTAAAATTTTTTTGCGGTTTTTCCTGATAGATTAGATATTCAGATAAAATATGTAGTAATTTGTTTTTCATCTCTTCATCTTTTAAAACCAAATAAACATGAAAATAATAAGGGGGTTGCCCCACTAAAGTAAGAACGATAAAATTAAATCTTTTACTGAAATAAAAATAAGATAAATTTTCCCATTTGAGAGTAATTCCGGTTGTTTCTATTCCGAAGCGGGTAATTTTGTTTTCTACTTCAGGTGGTGGAGTGATGGTAAAGGTATAAAAAAGAAACAATAAAGACCAAATTGGTACTATCAAAATCTTATCTCCAAAAAAAAATATTATTAAAGATAAAAGTAAAGCTAGCGCCAGGTAAAAAC
>CAZYRU010000094.1:0-2413 GCA_964649995.1 uncultured Gammaproteobacteria bacterium | reverse complement strand
TTGTTGAAAAATTAGGGAAAAGAATAATGATTATCGGAGACGATCTTTTAGTTAGTAATAAACAATACATTAAAGAAGCAATCAAGAAAAAAGCTTGCAATGCTGCCCTTTTAAAACCTAATCAAGTTGGAACAGTTACCGAATTGATTGATTCTGCACAAACAGCAAAAAATAATAATTGGCAAATTATAGTTTCTCATCGTTCTGGAGAAACAATTGATGACTTTATCGCTGATTTAGCTGTGGGAATTGGTGCAGATGGTATAAAGTCGGGAGCTCCAGCCAGGGGGGAGCGATTAAGCAAGTATAACCGTTTATTAAAAATAGAATCAGAATTACTTTAAAAATAATAATAAAAAAATAAAAAATATGTTAAAATTTTTTAAAGAGTTTAAAGAGTTTGCCGTTAAAGGAAACATCATTGATTTAGCTGTAGCTGTTATTATCGGTGGAGCTTTTGGGAAAATAGTTTCTTCTTTGGTGGCTGATATTATTATGCCTTTGGCTGCTTTGCTTACCGGAGGGTCAAGTTTTAATGATTTAAAAATAATCTTGCGCGGGCCTTTAATGGAAGGGGAAAATGTTTTAAGAGCAGCTGTGGTTATGAATATCGGAACTTTTATCCAAAATATTGTTGATTTTTTAATTATTGCTGTTTCAATCTTTTTAATGATAAAATTAATTACCAAATTAAAAGAACAAGTTGTTAAAGAAGAAAAACAAGAAGAAAAATCAGCTCCTGATTCAAAAGAAGTTCAATTACTTGTCGAAATCAGGGATTTATTAAAAAAACAATAAAATATCAAATGAAAATTAGATTATTTACAACACCTATCTGTCCATATTGCCAAACATTAAAAAGATTTTTAGAAGAAAAAGGGATAGAATTTCAAGTAGTTAATGTTTTGAAAGATAAAGACGCTCAAGAAGAAATGATTTCTAAAACAAATCAAGCAACAATTCCTGTTTTAGATATTGATGGGGAATTTATCGTTGGTTTTGACCGAAAAAAAATAGTTGAAAAACTTGGAATCCAAGATTAGAAATATTGACAATAATTTAAAATAGTTTATACTTTTAAGCAGGTATTTAAATGTTAATAATCAGCTTGGCGATTGCAATAGCTTGCCTTATCTTCGCGATAATATTTATCGGAGGATGTGCTATTTTTGGATTGTTTTATGTCCATTATCGGTTCACAAACTGGTATCAGCAATGGAGAAACGAAAGCCAAAAAAAAGTTGAGTGAGAAGAAAAAAGAAGAGACTAACGTCTCTTTTTCAATTAAATTATTGCTTAAATAAAAATTTAATAGTAAAATTAAATAAAATAAAAATAATTTTAATCTCTATGGCGAAAAAAATAGCTATCAATGGTTTTGGTCGAATTGGCCGAACTGTTTTAAAAATAATAATAAATGAACTTGAGGGCATAGATGTTGTGGCAATCAATGATTTGACTGATCCAAAAACTTTGGCCCACCTTTTTAAGTATGATACAGCTTATGGAATTTATGGCGGGGAAGTTGATTTCAATAAAGAAAATATTATTATCGATAAAAAAAAAATAAAACTTTTTTCTGAAAAAGATCCATCAAGCCTTCCTTGGAAAGAAATGAAAATTGATCTTGTTTTGGAATGTACGGGTTTATTTACTGATTTTGAAGGAGCCTCAAAGCATTTGCAAGCAGGAGCAAAAAAAGTAATCATTTCCGCTCCAGCCAAATCTGAAGAAATTCCTTCTTTTATTTTAGGAATAAACGAAGATAAATATAAAGGAGAATCTATTATTGATATGGGATCATGTACAACAAATTGTTTGGCGCCGGTAGTAAAAGTATTAGAAGATGAAATAGGAATTGTAAATGGATTTATGACCACAGTTCATTCTTATACTAACGATCAGCGAGTACTTGACTTGCCACATAAAGATTTGCGTCGGGCAAGAACAGCGGCTGCTAATATCATTCCCACAACCACCGGAGCAGCTAAGGCAATTGGAAAGGTTATTCCTTCTGTAAAAGGAAAACTTAATGGCATGGCCATTAGGGTTCCAACACCAGTAGTGTCATTAATTGATCTAGTTTGTGAGCTAAAAAGAGAAACTAGCGTTGAAGAAATTAATAATTTATTTAAGAAAAAAGCTGACTCGGGAAGATTTTCCGGAATTTTAGGAGCCACAGAGGAGTTGCTTGTTTCGTCTGATTATATTGGAAATTATTTTTCTTCAGTTGTTGATTTGCCATCAACTATGGTAAATAAAAATATGGTTAAAATAATGGCTTGGTATGACAATGAGTGGGGATATTCAACTCGTTTAGCAGAAATGGCAAAATTTATTATTGATAAATAATTTAATTTAAACAAATGAAATCCAAGCGTCTTATTGCTTTTACTCTAATCGAGCTCTTAGT
>CAZYRU010000093.1:0-2463 GCA_964649995.1 uncultured Gammaproteobacteria bacterium | reverse complement strand
CAAGAGAATCTCCTGCAGTTTTTTTGGTTTTATTGTTTCGAGGTGATTAAAAATATTTTCTACAGTTTGAAATTGATTAATTAATAACGCGGCGGTTTTAGGACCAATGCCTTTAGCGCCGGAGTAGTTATCTGATTGGTCACCGGTTAACGCTTTATAATCAGCCATTTGCGTTGGAGTGACGGAATAAGTATTCTTTACCTCTTCTGGTGTATAAATTTTCATCTTAGAAAATCCAATCTGTGGTGTAATAACTAGGACTTGTGGGTTAACAAGTTGAAGAATATCTTTATCACCAGAGAGAATTAGGACTTTGTCCTCCGGCTTTTTGGGGAAATCTTTACTCAGTGTCCCAATTAGATCATCAGCTTCAAAACCCGGTTTTTCCGCATAAACTATTTGTGCTTTAGTTAATCCCTCTTTAATTAAAGGAATTTGAACAATAAAATCATCCTCAAGTTTTTTGCGTTGAGCCTTATATTCTTGAAAAAGTTTTTTGCGAAAGGTAGGTGCCGCTAGATCAAAGCAGACTATCAAATGAGTAGGATGAAAATCAATTAGTGTCTTATGTAGGATAGAAAAAAAACCATAGACAACCTGTGTTGGAGTACCATCTTTGGTATGAAACGGCGGAAGAGCATGATAAGCACGATGCATAATGGCATTACCGTCGATGATAAGTAGAGTATTCATTTCTTATCGTTTAAGATGGGAATTTTTTCTTTTTTACCCACTATTTTTTCAAACTCTTCTTGGTCTAGACTTTCTTTACTCAAAAGTTCTCCGGCTACTGCATCAAGAACATGACGTTTTTCTTTGATAATTTTTATTGCCAGATTATAAGCGTGATTGATTATTTTTTTAATTTCAACATCAATTTTAGCCAGCATCTCTTGCGAAATTTGATCTTGATTGTAATAGGTTTTTCCCCATTCGGTTACATCCAACGTTGGTCCGAAATTAATTGGTCCCAGGTCACTCATACCATATTCCATTACCATTGCTTTGGCAATTTGTGTGGCTTGATCAAAATCATTAGCGGCGCCAGTAGTAATTTCGCTAAATACTACCTCCTCCGCTGCTCGTCCACCCATAGTCATAGCAATTGTTTCCAAAAGATGAGTTTTAGTCTCATGGAGTTTGTCTTTAGCCGGGGGAATTAAGGTATAGCCTAAAGCCATCCCACGGGAGACAATGGAAATGCGATGGACAGGATCAGTATGAGGAAGAAAGTGAGAAACTATTGCATGACCGGCTTCATGGTAGGCGGTTAATTTCTTATCCAGATCCGATTGTATACGTTTTTTTTCCGGTCCCAGTTTTACCTTCATGGCTGCTTCTTCCAAATCTTCCATACTGATTTTATCGCGGCCATTGCGAGCAGCATAAATTGCCGCTTCATTAAGCATATTTTCTAAATCCGCCCCGGAGTAACCCACAGTTCTTTTGGCGGCTTTTTCCCAATCAACTGTTTCGTCAAAGGGTTTTCCCTGAGCATGAATTTTCATAATCGCTTTGCGGCCGTTAACATCAGGATAATCAACGATGATGCGTCGATCAAACCGACCTGGTCGCAAAAGAGCGCTATCAAGCAAATCGCCGCGATTAGTAGCAG
Organism: uncultured Gammaproteobacteria bacterium; assembly: GCA_964649995.1. Lineage (GTDB taxonomy): Bacteria > Patescibacteriota > Microgenomatia > UBA1406 > GWC2-37-13 > CAZYRU01. The sequence continues at coordinate 848 of CAZYRU010000093.1, read as the reverse complement.
CAATTACTACTACTTGTTCGTTGGGAGCAAATCCATCCATTTCGACTAAAATCTGATTTAATGTTTGTTCACGCTCATCGTGAGAGGGCATAATCCCGACGGAACGGGCTCTTCCAATGGCGTCAATTTCATCAATAAAGATAATGGCAGGGGCATTTTTTTTTGCATTAGTAAATAGATCTCTAACCCTAGCAGCGCCGATACCTACTAACATTTCCATAAATTCTGATCCGGCAATTGAAAAAAAAGGCACGTTGGCTTCACCGGCAACAGCTTTAGCAAGCAAAGTTTTTCCGCAGCCTGCCGGTCCGACCAGTAATACCCCTTTTGGAGTACGGGCTCCAACTTTTTTATATTTTTCCGGTTGTTTTAAAAAATCTACTACTTCTTCTAATTCTTTTTTTGCCTCATCAACGCCGGCTACATTGGCAAAAGTAATTTTAGACATATCTTTATTAAAACGTTTTGCGCGTGATTGACCAAAAGAAAAAACCGAATCTTGAGCTCCTTTTGCTTGCCGAAATAAAAAGATGAAAAAAGCTACCATCAGTAAAGTAGGAATAACGTTGCTGATAAAGGTAATTAAACCTGAGGAGACCTGAGTGTCTTTAATATTGATCTGAATTGTAGCAGGATCAATATTGGCATCTTTAAGTACCTTGTTAAAACTATCATTGGCTTCCTTATAAGTAAAAGCTAATTTGCCATTTTTATAATAGGCAATGATTTTATTATCAATTACCTCAACTTTATTAATCTGATTGTTTTTAATATCTGCCAGAATATCGGTAATAGGTTTTTCCGGTAGAATTTGTTTAATTTCTTTATTAATTGAGGTGAAAATGAAA
>CAZYRU010000092.1:0-2586 GCA_964649995.1 uncultured Gammaproteobacteria bacterium | reverse complement strand
TAAAAATTAATTCTAGATAAAATTTAACAAAAAGACAAGGATAATTTTGGAGCTATAAAATAAAGGACAATAAAAAATTCTGTTTTAGTCGTGCATCCTTTTGTTAAAAGGTTTTATCTTAGGTGTGTTATTGCTTTTTTATAATTAACTGGCTAATCTAAAATTTAATAAATCCTTTTAAGGTTAAGAATTAAGCAGCGAAGTGATTAACTCTAATATATAATTAAAAAGATGATTCAGAGAAAAAGAATATTGTTATCGTTAATAATTATTACCAAAAATTCGCAGGCAACTTTATTGAAGACTCTTGCCTCGGTACAAAAAATAGTGGATGAAATAATTCTAGTTGATAATCAATCTACCGACGCAACTTTAGCGATTGCTCGTCGTTTTCAGGCAAAAATTTTTCATTTTTCCGGTTCATATGCAAAAAGGAAAAAATTTGCCTTAACTAAAAGTAGTGGAGAGTGGATTCTAAATTTAGATGATGATGAGATTGTTTCACCGGCTTTAGCTAAGGAAATAAAGAAAGCAATTAATCACCAAGTGTTTGCTGCATATTATCTGCCCTATCAAAATTATTGTTTTAATCGACCGTTAAATTATGGTGGCGAAAGATATCAAAAATTAAGGCTATTTAAAAAAGCAGCGGTATTAATGCCGGAGGAATTAATTCATGAAAAATTTATTTTAAAAGTTGGTTATCAAGCCGGTCAGTTAAAGCATAAAATTCAGCATTATTCCTATCGATCATTAAAACAAATGTTATTTAAATTTACCTTATATGCGCGCTTGATGGCAATTAATAAATTTTATCAAGGAGAAAGGACTAATTGGACAAAAATCATTCTTTATCCTATACATATGTTTTGGGCAAGATATATTAAAGATCAAGGTTATCGTGACGGTTGGGTAAGAATTCCTTTAGATTTAGGATTTGCTTATATGGAGTTTATGACTTATTTTTTAATGTTATTTAAACCTAAACTATGAAAGTTGGTTTTATTACTGTTGTCTTTAATACACCACAAAAAGAAATAATTCGTCTTAAACAGGAGATTATGTGTTTAGGTTTTGCTGATTATCAAATTTATATTATTGATAATACTAAAAATAATCTCGGTTATGCCGCTGGAGTTAATCAAGGAATTAAAAAAGCCTTGGCTGACAAAGCTGATTTATTAGTAATTTTTAATCCTGATATTAGTTTTTATCAGGTGACGTGTGAGGCAATTTTAGCCGGGATTAAGAAATTTGCGTTGTTGGGATTTGGTTTTTGGCAAAATGGCAAAATTTATTACGGCGGTAAAATCGATTATTGGCGTATGAGTGGTGGTTTAATTGACCAAAAACCAACTAAGCGTTATATAAGCGTTGATTATATTTCCGGTTCATTAATTATTCTTAAGCGTGATGTGATCAAAAAATTAGGTTTATTTCCGGAAGATTATTTTTTATATTATGAGGATGTTGATTATTGTTATAAAGCTAGACATTCTGGTTTTGACTGCGGTATTGATAGTGAGGTTTTATATAAACATTATGAGCAATCGGACTTTAATAATTTAGCAAAAAAAGACTTATTATTTAAAAACCGGCTCCGTTTTTTTCTTAAATATGCTTCTTTACCCAAAAAAATCCGTGAATTAGGACGGTTACCGAAAACTCTTTGGGAAGAACGTAATTTTTTTTGGCGCTTTTTTATTAATAGTAGTTTTTTAACTAATTATTTTGGGATGAATTTAACTTCTTTTTTGACTAAGCTTTTTAATTTTGTTTGGTTTTTAGTGATGCTTAAGTATCTGACTCCTCAAGAATATGGAATTTATACTCTTGTTTGGTCTCAGGTGAATCTTTTAGCACCATTGGTTGATTTAGGGACTACATCTTATGGAATAATTTATAGCGAAAAAGAAAAAAATCTAAAGCAGATTATTTCCCTGCGTTATCTTTTAGGTAGTTTAGTATTTTGTTTAACTTTAATGGGAGGATGGTTGTTTAACCGTCAACTGTTTTTGTTTATTGCCGCCGCCGCAGCCACAGTTTTTTCTAATATGACTTCAGGCGGTTATTTAATTATTAAAGCTTTGCAAGAAAAAGCTTATTTTTCTTCTCTTTTTAGCTTTGGTTTTAATGCCTTACTTATTCTTAGTTTAATTTTAGGGCTGACAACCACTAATTCTTTTTTATTAATATTTGTAATTATTGCAGTTAATTATCTTTTTCAAGCTCTAATTTATTTTAGGTTGATTAATAAAGAATTGGGAGAGTTTAGTTTTCATTTTCAGTGGCAGAAATGGAAAAAAATTATTACTCGTTCTTATCAATTTGTACTAATTAATCTTCTATCCCAGATTTATTTTAAGATTGATGTTTTTTTATTAAGTGCACTGAAGAATAATACTGAGGTTGGTATTTATTCGGCTGGATTTAAGTTTTTTCAAACCTTGATGTTTTTTGCTTCTAGCTATACCCTGGCTTCCAGTGCAAAACTGGTACGCTTAGCCAATCAAAATTATGATTTAATGCTTAAAAAAATGAAAAAAGATTTATTATTTTTGAGTTTTTTTGGTTTTAGTTTAGCCT
>CAZYRU010000091.1:0-2628 GCA_964649995.1 uncultured Gammaproteobacteria bacterium | reverse complement strand
TCGACTTGCATATCTCAGGCACACCGCCAACATTCATCCTGAGCCAGGATCAAACTCTTAAAAAAATTAGTTATCCCCCAAAACTGGAGGATCCTAACCCGTTTACTTGACTAAAAATAATTAAATGTTGTTGCGCTTAATGTCAAAGTGCTGGTTATTTTTTTGTAGAGCTAAAATTTAAGTTTTAAGACTTAAATTTTAGGTAAAGATAATTTTACAAGATCTTCAGGATTTTTGCAAATGTTAAATAAGCCATTAATAGTAGCATCTTCCGGATTATTGGAAACTAACACTTCAAGTTTTAACTCTTTTGCCAAAAATTTATCTAATCCTCTAATTTTTGCTAATCCTCCAGATAAAATTATACCATAATTAAAAATTTCATCAATTATTTCCGGTGGTGATAATTCAATTAATTCTTTAGTGGCATCCAGGATTTGGTTAAACGCGCCAGTCAATGCCTCTTTAATATCATGAGATTTTATTTTTAATGATTTAGGTAAACCGTTCTCTAAAGACTTTCCTCGTACGTTGATTATTTTTTCCTCATTGTTAAAATTTAATAGATTGATCTTTAGTTCTTCACAGGTGCTTTCGCCTAGAATTACTCCATATTTAAGATAAATATAGTTAGCAATTAATTTATTCATTGTTTCACCTGCATTCTTTAAGGTTTTTTTTACTACTATTCCCCCACTACTGATTATAGAAAGTTCTGTTAAGCCTCCACCTAAGTCAATAATCAAATAAGGTAGATGGGAAAAAACATTAATTTTATTTCCCAATGCTACTGCCAAGGGTTTTTCTAGAATAAAAACTTCAGAAAAACCCAGTTTAATAAATGCTTCTTCAATGGCTTTAATCTCAATTTCCGACGCTACTATCGGTACAGCAGTGATGGCGATTAAATAAGGCTTAATTAATGAGAAACTTTTTAAGTAAGGTTTGACAGCTAGTTGAAAATAATGTTTTAACAAAGCAATCTCGGCATCAAAATCCGAAATAACTCCATTAACTATAGGGCGATTAATTTTGATAAAATCAGGTGTTTTACCCATCACCTCTTTAGCTTCTTTGCCAAAAAAAATATAATCTTTAATTTTTTCATCATAACCTAAATAGGTAGGTTCTTTTAAGATAATTCCTTTATCACCAATGGCAATTCGGGTATTACTAGTTCCTAAATCAAAGCAGATATCAATTACCGAGAAAAAAGGTAATTTAATTTTTCTAATTTTTTCGCTAAAATTAAACATATGATTAAACAAATTATTTTTTTTCTTTACTCCGTTTTATTTTTTTTTACTCCGCTTTTAATGTCTCCTTACACCTCAGAACTGTTTGAGTTCAATAAAATGCTTTTTATCTATCTAATTGCTATTTTACTGATTTTTTTGTGGTTAGCTAATGGTTTATTTGAAAAACAGTTTTTTATTAAAAAAACAATCTTTAATTGGCCAATTTTTATCTTTTTACTTTCCCAAATCTTGGCAACATTTTTTTCTATTGATCCTTATACCTCTTTTATTGGTTATTACGGTCGCTTTAACGGCGGTTTACTATCGCTTTTAGCTTTTTTAGCTCTTTTTTATATTTTAATTGTTTTTTTTGATTTTACCAAATTGGAAAAATTGCTTAAAATCTCAATCTTTGCTTCTTTAATAACTATGCTTTGGGGTTTGCCGGGTAAGTTTGGGTTTGATCTTTCTTGCTTTTTTTTTGTCGGCCAGTTAAGCAATAACTGTTGGACAGATCAGTTTAGGCCGGCAGAAAGGATGTTTTCTACTTTAGGTCAGCCTAACTGGTTAGGAGCTTATTTAGCCATTAATTTTTTTCTCGGGTTTTATTTTTTGCTGCGTCATCTAGTATATCAGCAAAAAAATACTAAAAATACTATTATTACTTTGCCCCTTTTGTTTTACTGTTTTTATCTTATTTTGAATTTTTTGAGTATTATTTTTACCCGTTCACGTTCTGCTTTGGTTGCCGTATTAGGAGGGATATTAATTTTGGTTGGTTATTTAATTCTAGCTGATAAAAAAGGCATTGCTATTCAATTAAAAAAAATTTATTTAACTGTATTATTGATTTGCTTTGGATTTTTAATTTTAGGATTTAAAACTGGGGTGGAAAAGGTTGATTATTGGCTTAATTTTAGTTTTTTAAAACCGTTAAATCAACAATCGCTTAATCAACCTGCTTTAAAAAATCAACCTGTTGTCACCAATTCACTGGATATTCGCAAAATCGTTTGGCAAGGGGCATTAGCACTGGGAAAAAAATACCCTATTTTTGGTACAGGACCAGAAACATTTGCTTATGCTTATTATTTTGTCCGGCCCGCTAGTCATAATCTTACTTCTGAGTGGGATTATTTATACAACAAGGCACATAATGAATATTTAAATTATTTAGCTACCACAGGATTGGTTGGTTTAATTGCTTATTTATTGTTAATTTTTTTAGTAATAATTTTATTTCTTAAAAAATTAAAGATTGAAGTTAATCCCCGCTATCGCTATTTTTATTTATGTCTTTTTTTAAGTTATTGGACTATTTTAATTACAAATTTTTTTGGTTTTTCTACTACCACGATTAATCTCTTTTTTTATTTACTACCCGGTTTTT
>CAZYRU010000090.1:0-2658 GCA_964649995.1 uncultured Gammaproteobacteria bacterium | reverse complement strand
AAAGCCAATATCATATTAATTATTTAAGTTATTTTTTGACGAGTTTATTTTATTTAGGAATTCCTTTTATAATAGTATTAACTCAACCTGATTTAGGCAATGCCCTAGTTTATCTTTTTATTTATTTTTCACTATTAATAATTTCTCCTGTGCCTAAAAAATTGATTGGTCGATTTTTATTTTTAGTAGTAATGCTTTTGCCATTTAGTTGGTTTCTGATGAAAGAATATCAGCGTCATCGCATTTTAAGTTTTATTAATCCTCATCTTGATACTCAAGGTACGGCCTATAATATGATTCAGGCAGTGATTACCGTAGGATCAGGGAAATTTTTTGGTAAAGGTTTAGGTTTAGGGACACAGTCTAGGCTTTTTTATCTACCGGAAAATTATACTGATTTTGCTTTTGCCTCCTTTATTGAACAATTTGGTTTTTTAGGAGGCGTATTGGTTTTATCTTTGTTAGGGTTTTTAATGTATCAGCTTTTTACTCAAACATTCGCTCTTAGTCACCTATCAGAGGAAGATAGTCAAATTCATTTTTTTTATCGTTTTGGATTTTTTGCCTTTTTTGTTTTTCAAGTAATAGTCAATATTGGAATGAATTTGGGATTATTACCAGTTGCTGGTATTGCTTTACCTTTTATTTCTTACGGTGGCTCCTCGATTTTAGCCCTTATGTTTGGGTTGGCTTTACTATAATTTACATCATAATTTATATCGTATTATGTCTGTTTCTTATTGATTACGTTTCTCTATCATTCTTTCTTATCATTTGCGGTACCATGTGTCATTTTCGGCGCTATGTGTTATTTCAAACTGGACCCGGAAAAAAGTTACTATCCTAAAAAATAATATAAAACCTATTTTAAGTTGCGGTTTTTATTTTTTTGCGGTATAATTTTAGAATATGGCAAAAATTGCTGTTATTCGTACCGGAGGAAAACAATATTTAGTAAAAGAAAATCAGGAAATTTTAGTTGATCAGTTGCCCTTTAAGGCAAAAACTAAAATAAATCTAGAAGCTTTAGCAATTATTGATACGGAAAAAAATAATCTTCAGTTGGGTACGCCTGTTTTAAAAGAGACGATTAAAGCTGAGATCAAGGAAAATCTTAAAGGAGATAAACTGCGAATTGCTAAATTCAAAGCAAAATCTCGTTACCGTAAAGTAAAAGGTTATCGTCATCAATTATCAAAAATTAAAATTGATAAAATTTAAATTTAATTTTTATGGCACATACCAAAGCCCAAAAAGCCGTTAAAGGTAACCGTGATTCAAAAGGAAAAAGACGAGGAGTAAAATTATATGGTGGAGAAAAAGTAAAGGCAGGTAATATTATCGTGCGTCAGGTAGGAAGTAAATTTTGTGCGGGTGAAGGGGTTTTTTTAGCTAAGGATTTTAGTTTGCTGGCGCTTAAAGATGGAATAGTGAAGTTTAGTGAGAAAAAAGGCAAAAAATATGTTTCGGTGATTGATATTTAATGTTAAACTTTCTTCTATATGGCCCAAGATGAGATTTCCACTTTATTAGCTCAAGCCAAAGAAGAAAAAGATTTTATTCTTAAAGCAAAACTTTTACATCAGCTTAATCAGGGAAAAAAAATTTCCCTAAAAAAATTAAGCGAAACAATGGGATTAAAACCAGCTTATCTTTGTCATATTCTTCGCCTAAATCGTTTACCAGAAATAGTGATAGATGGTTATTACGCAAAAAATATTTCGCTAAGCCATTTATTTATTATTTCCCGCTTGTCCAGTGAGGAGCAGATTATTACTGCTTATGAACAGGTTTTAAGTCATAATTTGACTGTTTTACAAACTGAGGAATTAATCAGAGAGCAGCTACATCAAATTAAAACTTCAGGCAGTTATTTAACTGGCAATGAAAAGGATAATTATATTGGGAAAATTACTAATAATCCACAAAAGATCGCGGTTAAGATTATTCAAACCCGCATTAAAAGCAAGTTAATTATTGAAATTAAGGGTGATTTAGAAAAAACTACTAAAGAATTAAAAAAATTGCTTAAAAAACTGGAGTTTTGGTATTTAGATTAAGAACAAACTATTTTTTTGTTCGCAATGAAGCGGGAAGAGGATTATGAATAAAACCTACTTTATTAGGCGGAAAGTAACGGTAAAAAACTTGGCCTATAACACTATTAAAGTGAATAGGACCAAATTCTCTTGAGTCGGATGAGTGCGGGCGATTATCGCCCATAACAAAGAGATTATTTTGTGGAACAATAATTTCCTGACCTTCTTTAGCAAAACCTGTTTCCCATAAATTATTAGGAGCAGAGAGATAATTTTCAGTAATTAAGGTATCATTAACATATACTTTACTGTCTTTAAATAAGATTCGGTCTCCGGGTAGAGCAATAATTCTTTTAATATAATCTATATCAGGATTTTTAGGTGATTTAAAAACAATTACATCTCCGCGTTGAAAATCTCTCAATTTATAGGTGATTTTACTAGTTAAAATATAATCTCCATTGGAAAAAGTAGGAAACATTGATTCTCCTTTCACTTGATTAGGTTGCATGAGAAACAGATAAACAACAATAAATAAAGAACCAATGAAAACTACTGTTTCTAAAATATCCATCACAAAGTCAATGATAGCTTTAAACGGTTTCATAAAAATTAATTC
>CAZYRU010000089.1:0-2691 GCA_964649995.1 uncultured Gammaproteobacteria bacterium | reverse complement strand
TTCTTTTTTCTTCAATAACCAGGTTAAAGAAAAATTATTATTTATAACAGAGTTTTTATTTTGTTTTGGATTTTTTATAATTAAGGGTATATTAGCTAAAATGGGATGGGTTAATGAACCGTGAATAAAAAAGATATTTTCTTCACCCATTATTTCTCCATGATCAGCAGTAATAATAACTTTACTTTTATCAAAAATATTTTTCTTCTTAAGAAGATCAAAAAAATTTCCCAACTCTTTATCCATTAAATAAATCCCCATATCATATTTGGCAATATATTTATTAATGTTAGGATTAAAATCTTCGATTATCCCATTGGTTTCTATCAGATTTAAAGCTTGATACTTAGGCATAATTTTATATTTTTCTACCATTTCCCAACTAATATTAGAGAGCGCATCGTTTACTAGACGTTCAATCTTCCTTTTGTCTTTTTTGTAAATCTCGTCGCCTTTAAAAATTGATTTAATCCAAGGAGTATAAGGACCATGAGCTTCCATCAAATGAATTACAATAAAAAGTTTTTCTTTTTTATTTTTTTGGACAAAGTCTTTTACCTCTTTCATTACCGCTTCAGCTTTTTGAAAAAGAATATCGGTGCGGTTTAATTCTTTCTCGGTTAAGTTATCCCAAAAATAATCAAAAAATTTATTTAAATTAGTTTGATAATGTGAAGTGACAATATTGGCAGTAAACATAGCAGTTTTGTATCCTTGTTTTTTAAGATTAGTTAAACTTTCAAAATCTTTTTCATTAAACTTACCGCCAGTAAACATATTAGAAAGCTCGATTGGATATATGCCGGCTAAAATAGATGTGACTGAAGCTAAAGTATATGAGGAAGGAGCAAAAGCCCAGTTATAAACATCAGATTGTCGGGCTAGTTTATCAATATTAGGTGATGTTTTTCGAGGATAGCCGTAAAGACTTAAATGGTCTTTACGCACTGCGTCTAAAATAAAAAGAAAAATATATTGCGGGTTATTTTGTTTGTTGTTCATTTTTTTTACCAATACCCCAACTTCCTTAACCTTTCCATTGTCTTTTCCTTTGTTGCTTCTCTTCCGGCGCGTTCAGAGGCATTTTTGTCTTTGACTGGTTTAGTAAAAGGAGCTTCGCCTAATGATTTATAACCTTTATCATAAAGACTAATATAAGGGACTGTGAAGGTTTTTATATAGTTCCAAATATCATCTAAAGTAAAGTGTAAAATCGGGTGAACGCGGGTGTGGGTGGAGCGAGGGGAAAAATACTTTTCATTGGCGCGAGCTTCATGCTCATCCCAGCGGATGCCAGACATAAAAGCTTTGATTTTATATTTCGAAATCGCATAATTGATTGCGTTGATTTTAGCAATCCGCATAATTTCCATTGCCATCTCCTTGTTATTTTCTTTAGCTGCTTGTTCGTAGGCTTTTAAGTCTTCAGGAAGATGTTTTTGCCATATAAGATCCAACTGCCAGTCTTTAGTTATTTTTTTAATAAATTGATAAACTTCGAGAAACTCTAAAGTTGAGTCGTTAAACATCACTAAAAAAGGAATTTTTCCATTAAAAGCAGATTTAACTAAATGAAGAAGAACAGTTGAGTCTTTGCCGCCGGTCCAGGCGATACAGATCTCTTTATTTTTCCACTTTTTAGCTGCTTGAAAAATCACTTCTTTTGATTTTTCGAGTTTTTCTTTTAAAGTTTTCATTTTGTTATTTTTTGATTACTTTTAACAAGTTTACCACATAACTTCTCCAACTAAAAACTTTTTTAATGTCAAATGGTAAAACTAAAAATTTGTAATTTATGATAGGTAATATGTAAATTGTAACGTGAAATTTGTAACATGTAACATGCCACATAAAATGCGGAACGTTAAAGTTTGAAGGTTATAAAATTTAAAATGGTTGAAATTGATTAAAAATAGTTAAATCAGTTAAATTGATTTAGTTAAGAGTGTGGGTAAATTTATCTAAAGAAGTTTAATAAAGTCTTCAACTAAAATATTTAATGGATTTAAGATGCCTTTCTTAAGAGTGCCTTTTTTGATTTGTTTGTGGTTGGGGATGATAATGATTTGGCCTTTTTTATTCTTCATTTTTATGTGACTGCCCTTTTGTGAGATAATAGAAAAACCTAATTTGGTAAAAGCTTTTATCGCTTGCTTTGCCGAAATAATTGGTATTTTAGGCATAAGAAATTTTAATAGGAAGAGCAAATTGCTTTTTGTAATCAAAATCAGCGTCAACTATTTTTATATCTGATTCTTCCAGATAAAGTTCAATCGCCTCTTTGATGTTTTTTATTGCTTCTTCCAGTGTCTCACCTTGAGAAGCACAACCTGGTAAATCAGGAATCCATACGGAAAATCCTCCATCCTTTTCTTCCTGAAAGATAGCGGTATATTCTAAAATTTTTCTTTTTTTTGTTTTCATATATTTTGCTATTATAACTAATATTACTTATTTTAATAAAAAACATTTTAAGTTTCAATTTAAAGTTTGAAGTTTAAAGGCTTAAGGTTTATAAAGTTAAAATTAGTTTGTTTAAGACGGCGGGGAGATTGGAACTAGCTTGTCTAAGGTGGGGAAAAATCTCTTGACATATTGTTTATTATTTATTATAATTTTTCTACTAAATTGTAAATAATAAAAATATGAAGAAAAATCAGAAAAAAAATTTAGAAAAATTATTAATTATCA
>CAZYRU010000088.1:0-2737 GCA_964649995.1 uncultured Gammaproteobacteria bacterium | reverse complement strand
TATGTTACATTAATTTTAGTAGTAGTTGTTGGTGGATATTTTTATCAAACCAAAAATACGACAGCCGGTGATAAAAAGGAAGAATTTTATCAAGTTAAGCGCCAAAATATTAAAGAAGTATTAACACTTTCGGGTGAAATTGATGCGGATGAAAAGATTGTTTTGCGCTTTCAAACTTCGGGTAAGTTAAGCTGGATAGGAGTAAAAGAAGGTGATAGAGTTAAGAAATATCAGACAATTGCCGCTTTGGATCAGCGTGATGTTCGTGCGAAACTGCAACAGAATCTTAATGATTTTGTTAAAAAACGGTTTGATTTTGATCAAACGGTTGATGATACAAAAAGATTGGCAGATCAACCAACTCAAGAAGGACGCGATAAAATGAAGCGGTTATTAGAAAAAGCTCAATATGACTTGAATAACGCTGTATTAAATGTAGAGTTAAATCAGTTGGCGATAGAATACTCGTTTTTAACGACTCCGATAGAAGGAATTGTGACTAGAGTTGATGTGCCTTTTGCCGGTAGCAATATTACTCCTGCTGGAGCGGAATTTGAAATCATCAATCCTTCCACTATTTATTTCTCTGCTAATGCTGACCAATCAGAGGTTCCTTTATTAGCGGTGGGAATGAAAGCCAAAATTACTTTAGATGCGTTTGAAAATAAGGTGTTTTCCGGAAAAGTAATCTATGTTGCTTTTACGCCTAAAAAGGGAGAGACCGGTACAGTTTATAAAATCAAGTTAGAGATAGAGCCAGAGAAGCTTTTATCAAATACTAAAATAGGGATGACTGGTGATGCGGAATTTATGCTACAGGAAAGAAACAATGTTTTAGTAATTCCGGTTAATTTAGTTAAAACCGAAAACAAGAAAAAATATGTAGAAAAGATCGTTAATCGTAAGAAAATTAATACCCAAATTAAAGTAACAGATGAAATTAATGGTCAATATATAGTGGTAGACGGTTTAAAAGAGGGAGATCTAATTTCTACCCTGAAATAAATATGAATTCTATTTTGCAAGTAAAGGATATTTCTAAACAATATTTTCTCGATAAAGAAGTAGTGTTTACGGCGCTAAAAAATATTAATTTAACTGTTAATAAAGGTGATTTTATTTCTTTAGTTGGTCCATCAGGCTGTGGAAAATCGACCTTAATGCATATTATTGGACTTTTGGATCGACCTACTACTGGTCAAGTCTTAATTAATAATCAGGATGTTTATCAACGACTAGATGATGAAAAGATTTCAATTTTAAGAAATGAATTTGTAGGTTTTGTTTTTCAACAATTTAATTTAATTAATAAATTAACTATTCTAGAAAATATTCTTTTACCTACTATTTATGCCCGCAAGACAATGAATTATGATCCGCAAGAAAAAGCATTAGCTTTAATGAAAAGATTTGGTATTGCTGGTAAAGAGAGGTCTTATCCCAACAAAATCTCAGGAGGACAACAACAGCGCGCCGCCATCGCTAGGGCTTTAATTATGAATCCTCAGCTGATTTTAGCCGATGAGCCAACCGGTAATCTTGACTCCAAAAGTGGAGAAGAAATTTTGAATCTTTTGCTGGAGCTTAATCACAACGACAATATTACTGTTATTATTGTTACTCATGACTATCATATTGCCAAAAAGGCCAAAAGTATTATTAAACTCAAAGACGGTGAGATTATATGAAATATTTACTATTTATTTTTAAATCAGCGATTTTTGATTTTTCTCGCAATAAAGGGAGAACTTTTTTGACTTCATTGGGAATTATGATTGGAGTATTGGCAGTGGTGCTATTGATGGCATCAGGTTTAGGATTAAAAAAATATATTGAAAATCAATTTAATAGTTTAGGATCAAATTTAATTTTTGTTATTCCTGGAAATAAAAAAGCTATTTTTCAAGGTGGGGGGGCAGTAGGAGGAATTAAGTTTGATAATAAAGATGTACTTAAACTCAAACGAGTTTCCGGTATAACCAATTTAGCGCCTATATTTGCTAAAAAAGGAGTTAAAATCACTGCAGGAGGAAATATGGAAATAGTCGATATTATTGCTTCTAATGAAGAAATAATATCAATTTTTAATTTAGAAGCGGAAGAAGGGCGTTTATTGGAAAAAAGTGATGCTGATAAAACTAATAAAATCATTTTGCTTAGTTCAACTATTGCCAAAAAATTATTTAATACTAATGATGTCATAGGTAAAACAGTTGTTTTAGAAGCGCAAAATTTTAAGATTGTTGGCGTGTTAAAAGCAAAAGGCGGGGGATTAGGAGGAAACGATTTAGATGCTAATGTTTATATTCCTTATAAATCAGCTTATTCTTTTAATACTGATAAAAAATTTTACGCCATTTATTTAAAAACAGAAACAAAAGAAGATATTACTCGGGTAAAAAATCAAGTAGAACAGATTTTATTAAAACGTTATGATAAGGATGATTTTACCGTTATAGAGCAGAGTGAATTAGTGAATACTATTACTTCAATTTTTAATATCGTTAATATTGTGTTAGTGGCGATTGCCGCTATTTCTTTATTAGTAGGAGGAATTGGTATCATGAATATTATGTATGTTACTGTAACCGAGCGAATCAAAGAAATTGGTATTCGTCGGGCATTGGGTGCGAGAAAAAAAGATATTCTTTTTCAATTCTTAATTGAGTCAATTATTCTTTCTCTTTTGGGAGGAATAGTGGGTTTAGGTTTATCCTTTATTATTGTATTTCTAATT
>CAZYRU010000087.1:0-2790 GCA_964649995.1 uncultured Gammaproteobacteria bacterium | reverse complement strand
TTGGAAAAAATTAATCCTGATATTGTTATTAATACTGCCGCTTATCATAAAGTTGATGAAGTTGAAGATAATCCGGAAAAAGCTTTTTTAGTTAATTCTGTGGCACAAAAAAATTTAGCGGAGATTTGTGAAACAAACAAATGGACATTGGTTTTTATCTCAACTGATTATGTTTTTGGATTAGATAAAGAAAGAAATGCTTCTTACATTGAAACTGATACGCCCGGACCAATTAATGTCTATGGAGTTTCAAAGTTAGCCGGCGAATATTTTACCCGATATATCTGCAAAAAACATTTTGTTATCAGAGTATGTGGACTTTTTGGGGTGGCTGGTTCATCGGGTAAAGGAGGCAATTTTGTTGAGTTAATGATTAAATTGGGTAAAGAAAAAGGCAAGGTAAATGTAGTTAATGATCAGATATTAACACCAACCTATACGAAAAATATTGCAGAAAATCTTCAGGAGCTTTTAAAAACTGAAAATTTTGGTCTTTATCATATGACTTCGGAAGGTCAGTGTTCATGGTGGGAGTTTACGAGTGAAATTTTTAAACAGTTAAAAATGAAAGCTAAATGTAATCCAGTTGCTTCTTCTTTTTTTAAAACAAGAGCAAAAAGACCCGCCTTTTCAGTTTTAGAGAATTATAATTTAAAAAAAATTGGATTAAATAAAATGAGAAGTTGGAAAGAAAATCTTAAGCTTTATTTAAAAGAAAAAGGATATCTTTAGAATTTAAAACTTTTTGTAAATAAAATTTTCTGACCTTTTGTCATTATTCCACTCTCCCACCGTTAGTCCTTGTTTATCTTTTTCTGAAATTATTAATCCTGTTTTAATTTGCTCATCAATTATTTTTTTAAGGTTGACGTCACACAGACTCCAATCAATATCTTTGCTTAAGGGTGAAATTCCAGCTTCACAGCCTTGGCTATATTCGCCAGTGCAAAGATATTCAATAATTGTTTCTTTTAAAAAAATATTACCATGGGCAAAACCAACCGGTATCCAAATCCAAGTTGATGTTTCATCATTTTCTTTTGCTGGCATATCAAAGGCATTAATTTTTCCAAAAGTCGGCGAGCCTTTTCTAATATCTAAAAATAAATCAATCATATGACCATTAATTGTTCGCACTAATTTACCCATATAAGGATTCCATTGAAAATGAAGTCCGCGAATAACGCTTTTTTTTGAGTAACTTTCATTAATTTGGAAAATATTAAAATCAGGAATCGCTTCTTTTAGAAATTGAGATTTTCTAAACGGTTCAGTAAAATAACCGCGATTATCAGTAAAACGAGCAAATTTAATAATTTTTACTTCAGGAGGATTAAGGTTTTTTATCTCAACAATTTTCATAAATTTAGTATAATGTTTTTTAATAAAAAATTCTAGATTAATTTATGACGAATTATAACGGAAAAATTTTAGTTACCGGTGGTGGCGGTTATATTGGAGTTGTTTTAGCTGAGGAACTTTTAAAGCGAGGTTATACGGTTAAACTTCTTGATACTTTTTATTGGGGATTTGAACCAATAAGACATATTAAAGATAAAGTAGAGATTGTTCAAGCCGATATTCGTGATGTTGGTAAAGAAATTCTAAAAGATGTTACGGCGGTTATTCATCAGGCAGGACTTTCTAACGATCCAATGGCAGAGTTTAATCCTGAAGCCAATCATGAAATAAATACAGTAGCAACAAAAAGATTTGCCCAATTATGTAAAGAAAATGGGATTAAAAGATTTACTTTTGCCTCATCAGCTTCTGTCTATGATAAGGGTATTTTAGCTGAGGATGTTTTACAAGATGAAGATAGTAAATTAACACCAAAAGCTGCCTATTCTACTTCAAAGTATAATGCCGAAAAGGAATTACTAAAATTAGCAGATAAAAATTTTTGTCCGGTAATTTTTAGACAGGGAACAGTCTATGGATTTTCTCCTCGAATGCGATATGATTTGGTTGTCAATACCATGTTAAAAACCGCTATGATGACCAATAAGCTAATTGTTTTCTGCGGTGGTGAACAATGGCGGCCATTAGTTGATATTCATGATATAGCTCAGGCCCATATTTTAGCCATTGAAGCACCGGAAGAAAAAGTCTGCGGACAGATTTTTAATTTAGTTTATAAAAACTACAGAGTGCTTGAACTTGCTCATTGGGTAAGAAAAGCATTAAGAGAAATTAAAGGCCTAAATCCGGAAATTGAGGTTGATTATTTACCAAGAAAAGATAGAAGCTATCGAATTTCTGGTGAAAAAATTAAAAAAGTCTTAGGCTGGGACCCAAAAATATCGGTTGAAGAATCATTAAAAGATATGATTAAAAAAATTGAAGAATATGGTTATACCGATTGGCTTAATCCGAAATATTATAATATTCAATGGATGAAGTTATTGAATGAAGTGGTTGAATTGAAAAAGAAGGTAAAGAGGATTTTTTAAATTTTTTATATGGATAAATCAAAAAACAATATTTGTCCCATTTGTCAAGGTAAGTTTTTGAAGAAAGAATTTCAGAAAAATTTTACTCCAGAGAGCGTTGGTATTTATTATCGTTGCAACACTTGCGAGAGCCTACTTGATTTAAATAGTTTAAATAATCCTATTTCTTATGAAGATAATGCCTGTGATGATTTCTATTTTTATTCTCATATAAATTATGGTCTTTTGTTTTTTTCAATGTTAGGTTTAGTAATAAAGGAGATTATAAGAGTTAATTATAAAAAGAATAAAAAAATAAAAATTTTAGATTTTGGAAGCGGTTATGATTATTTAGGTT
>CAZYRU010000086.1:0-2812 GCA_964649995.1 uncultured Gammaproteobacteria bacterium | reverse complement strand
TTTTTTCATCAAACGATTCTCCGGAAATTTCTAATTGAGCAGCATCTTTTGAATTATTTGGAATAATATCTATAAGATCTCCTTTTTTCCTTATATTATCCTCTTCATTATATTTATAGTCTTTCATTTTTATTGATACTATTTTTGCACCCATTTCGCTTATACCGATTTTCATTTTTTTATTTTCGATCCAAACCGTATCTGTTTTAATATCATTTTTCTCTTCTGTTTCCTTTATAACAGATTCATCTATTTTTATATCATTTTGTTCTATTTTTTCTTCGTTTTTCTGCGTTCCTTCTTTTTCTTTATCTTTTTCTTTCTTTACAGATATATTGTTTTGGCTTATAGGTACATATTTTTTTCCCTGAATTTTTTCTACCCAAAATTTTTGATAAATTGGGCTACTGAAAAAAGTTACACTTCCTAATATTAAGATGAATGCGAATATAGAATTTTTGCTCACTTTTAAAACCTTTCTATCTTATAGGATCGTATCCACCTTTTGAAAATGGATTACATCTTATTATTCTTATTATTATTAACAAAAATGCCTTCGGAATTGTATGTTTTCTTATCGCCTGTTCTGCATAAACTGAACAAACTGGATTAAACTTACAGGTTCCTTCTGGAATAAAGAAAATCGTTTTTAATAATCTCTTTGTAATTTGCATTATTAAGATAATTGCTTCTTTGCATTTTCCTGCCATTTTTTAAAACACTGTTCCATTTCTTTATTTATTTCAATCCCAGATTGGGGCTGGATGAGGATATCAAAGTAAGGTGGGAATTCAATTTTGTTTTTCCTGAATATTTCCCGGAAAAACCTTTTTATTCTATTTCTTTTTACAGCGTTTCCAATTTTTCTTGATATCAGTATTGCTAATCTATCGATCTTATTTTCGTTTTTGCTATAAATTATCTTAAATCCAAAACAATTATATCTCTGCCCGGCTTTATATATTTCAGAGATTTCTTTTTTATTCTTTATTTTGTTTGTGATTTTTTTTTTCATCTCGAAAAAAACACCTCTAATTTTAGAGGTGCATTCTTCTTACAGCGAGTCGGATACAGTAAGTCTTTTTCTCCCTTTATTCCTTCTGCTTTTAAGTACTTTTCTTCCGTTTGCAGTTTCCATTCTTGATCGAAATCCGTGTTTGTTTGCCCTTTTCCGTTTTGATGGCTGAAATGTTCTTTTCATTTTTTTTCTCCTTTAAAAATAATCTTTAAAAAATGTTTTTCGTTTCATGTTCAAGTCAAATTCTTTTTTATATATTTATGTATTCTTTTTTTTTTCACAATTTTTTAATTTATTGAATATGCATTCATCTCTCTGGCAAAATATTCTCTCTTCTATTTCCAGCTCAATCGATGAACATCGTTTTGAAACATGGTTTCGACCCCTTGTTCTTAATAGTAGTACTGATATCAATACATTATCCTTATCTGCACCAAATCAATTTATTTCCGATTTTCTTGATCAGAACTACAAGCACTTGATACTTTCTACAGCTCAGAATTTTTCTAAAGATATAAAAAATGTGGTTTTTACTGTGGGTTCCTTACCTCCACATTTTTCCGATAATAAATTGAAAGAATCAATTCCCGTAATAAAATCTGAGTCAAATAGCTCCTTTCCTCAACTTAATAAACGTTTTACTCTAAATACTTTTGTTGTTGGTCCTGGTAATCAGTTTGCAAGAAGTGCTGCATTAGCTGTTGCTGAAGCTCCAGGAAAAACGAAATTTAATCCTCTTTTAATTTATGGAGGTGTAGGTTTAGGAAAAACACATCTTCTTCAATCAATAGGTAATTACGTTCTATCTTTTTCTTCAGAATATGTGGTTACATATATTACCTCAGAAGAATTTTACCTTAATTTTATTGATGCAATTAAAAACAATAACACTAAAATTTTCACTTCACGTTTCCGTTCCTCAGATCTTCTTTTAGTTGATGATATCCAATTTTTGGCTGGAAAAGAGAGTACTCAAGAAGAATTTTTCTATATTTTTAATACTCTCTATCAGAATGGAAAACAGATTGTCCTTACCTCTGATCTTCCCCCAAATTCTTTGAAAGGTTTGCAAGATCGTTTGATATCACGTTTCCAATGGGGTCTTTCCGTTGATATTCAACCTCCTGACCTTGAAACAAGAGTAGCTATCTTAAAAAAGAAAGCAGAAGAAGATAATCTTAGTATTCCTCAAGATGTTCTCTACTATATAGCAGAAAACGTTTCTTCTAATATTCGTGAACTTGAAGGTGTTGTTATTCGTCTCCTCGCTTATGCTTCTATTACTAAAACAGATATCACAAAAGATCTTGTTAAAAATGTTCTAAAAGAATCTGTTAAAACTGATAAATCCCGTATTTCCATTGATAAAATCATAGAAAAAGTTGCTCAATATTATAAGGTTCCTGTTAATAATATCCGTGAAAAAAACAGAAGAAAAGAGGTAGCTCACTGCAGACAAGTAGCAATGTATATATCTAAGATGATTACTAATTATTCTTTAAAAACCATAGGTTTAAACTTTGGAGGAAGAGACCATAGTACTGTAATTCATGCAATTCAACAGATTGATTCGCTTTTAAAGAGCGATCTTTCATTATCCAGAGATATTGATTTTATTATCAATAGCCTTGAATAATTAACATATATTCTGTTATTAATTTGTGGATAAATTTTAAGAAAAAAAATATCAATATTGTGTTCTCAATTTTTATTTTCATTTTAAAAGGTTATCAACAATAATTAAAATATTAAAATCAATGAATTATAATTTTTTAAATACTTATCCACATATCT
>CAZYRU010000085.1:0-2927 GCA_964649995.1 uncultured Gammaproteobacteria bacterium | reverse complement strand
GAGCTATTTTCTTTTTTATTATCATTCCCACTTTAAAGTGGAAATCTGAAAAAAATATTACAGACCCCCAACAATTGAGTTTGAGTTAAAGATAATAAAAGTATGAGTTAAAAATAGTGAAACTAACTTTAATTAAAAAATTATTTTGTCATTATATTTAATAAAACAAACCTTATATTTAGAAAATTATTTTTTTTCTATATTATAGAGTGGACCTATTATTTGAATATTGGCCGGTGCTCTTACATTAAACCAGTTTTTAAATTCTAAACCGTCAAAACTTTGACTTCCGGCATCACCACTAAAATTAATTTTAGTGGTTTTACCCACTCCTTTATCCCACTCTACACTTACTTCAAAAATAGTACTAAAAGGATTAACGCCTTTTTTTTTCAACTCCTCCTTAACCCGATCATGGCTCCAAGTATCAATACCGGCTGGATTGGGTCTATCAATTTGATATAAATGCTCACCTAAAGAATTATCAATCTTCGCTAACATAATTACATTTATAATATCTGCTACTTCACCAGGCCTTAACCAAGCGGTATTTTTATTCTCGGCCCGATAACCCCAATCACAATAAAACCAAGGCGAATCTTTGTCATAAGCCCTCTCATTTAATTCAATAAAACTTCCCGGACTACCTCCAGAACCATCAAATTTATTTAAATTAAGAATATAACCCCCATGGGTTGAGGCGTATTCAGTAAAAGCAGGTTTATCCCCATCCATTAACACCCAACCCCGAGTAGCCTCAACCGCCCGTTCCCAGTTGCCCCCTTTAGGTTCAGGTTTAAAAACCTGACAAGCCTCTGTGGTACAAATACTACCTTTTCTCTGCATAGAATTTAACGCATATGTGCGGGCAGCTACCGCCTGAGCCTTTAAAGCGGCTAAATTATTTGCTGCCCAATCACCCTCAGTTGGCATCTCATAAATCCGTTTAACATAATCCTCTATGGAAAAAACACCATAACCTTCAACATTCACCTGTGCATTAACATCATAATCTTTTTTTAGGGTAAAATGTGGATAATATTCTTTTAAAATTTCTTCCTCATTTTGACCTGCCTTAGCCCTTCCTCTTGCTCCATATTGATTTAAACCATTACGGTGAGGAGCTCCATAAGTAAAAAAGGCAAATGCTGGAGAAAAACCCGGATCAACACCACGATCATCAGAGCAACCCCGCAAAGAAGTACCAGCCGAACGAGGCACCCCTAAACTTGCCTGTCTTTGGGCAATTAATTGTTGTTGCCTAGCTGACAATTGAGCTATTTTTGTCGAAAGTTCTGAAATATATTTTCTAGCTTTAGTAATTTCACCCGCTAGAAAACGTGATTGTTTGTCTACCTCGCTTTTTGTTTGGGCTAGGTAATTTTTTTCGTTATCTAAATTAGCCTTTTTATCCTCTAAATTTTTGATATAAGAAACAATCTTAATAATTGTTTTTTTATCCTCATCAACCATTGATTTTTGGTAAAAAAAACTTCTTAAAGAAATCTCTAAATTTTCACTCAAAAGGATATTGATTATTGAAAAAGAGGATTTATTAATGTTTTTATAATAATTTTTTACTCTTTCAAAAAGAAGTTTTTTTTGATACTCTAATGCTGTTTCACCTTGTTTTATTTCCTCTTCTTTTTTCAAAATTTCTTTCTCTAAAAAAACAATTCTCTCCTTAAGGAGATTAATTTTTTTGTTTAAATTATTAAGAGTATTTTCATTGGTGGTATTAGCTTTAGAAATTAAATCTAAATCTTTTTGAATTTCGTTTTTACACCTCTCAATATCATCATTAGAATTAAGATTGTTTGGATTATTGCAAGAAGAATCAATTCCTCTAACCCCTTTTAAAATAAAAAAAATAAATAAAACTAAACCAAAAATAAAAACTATCTTCCTCATGTTTTTATTATAAACAAAGTTAATGTTATACTAAAATCATGAAGAAAATAAGTATTTTGTTTGTGTTAATTTTTGGGTTATTTTTTGGTGGGATAATAAATAAAATTAGCGCCCAACAAATCGAAATTACCAACAACCAAACCTCAAACGACGACGAAGCTTATGCCACCTGCGATCTATGTGGTTATTGTCAAGGAAACCGCGTACCCGATAATTGGAAACAATGTCGTGATTGTATTTATCCTGACTTGGGGGAAGTTGAGGCAGAAGAAAATCAAAGCCTTCAGATTATTGATAATGTTCCCATTACTCCAAAACCAGGTAGAATTTATACAATGTTGGGTTGTATTAGTTCTAATATGAGCTCTTTTGAAGAGGAGGGATCAGCAGCGGCAAACGTATCTCAAATTTTATTGAATATTATTTTTGGGGTAACAGGAGGGATTGGATTTTTATATTTAATTTATGGTGCCTTTATAATCTTAACCTCACAAGCTAATCCCGAAAGATTAAATTATGGAAAAAGAGTTGTTTTAGGAGCAATTATTGGAGTAATTTTTTCCCTCTTTGCGGTTTTTATTGTTAATTTTATTGCTAATGGTATTCTTAAAATTCCTAATTTTGGGGGAAACAATAGTTCTTTGTAAGAAACCACCAATCAACAAAAAGGAGCTAATAGTGGTTTTATAAGTAATTAAAAAATTATTTTTTTCCTCCTAAAACAACCCCACCAACTAAAGTTGAAAACAATAGTGGTAAAATAAAAGTAGGTAAACCAGTTTTGGGAATAGTCTGTAAATTATTGGTTTTTAATGTAGGTGAATAATTATTATAGGTTAAATTATTTGATTTATTTTCTAACTCTAAAGAAGAAATTATTTTTTTATTAGTATTATTTACTGTAATGTTTTTTGTAGGAGTGGGAGTTGTTTTAAACCCCAAAAGAGGAGTAAATTTATTTTTAAAATTAACTACACCGGTTAAAACAGCAAAAAAAACCACCACCACAATTAAAC
>CAZYRU010000084.1:0-2970 GCA_964649995.1 uncultured Gammaproteobacteria bacterium | reverse complement strand
CGAGCAACTGCAATATTAAAACACCCTTTTTAGGGTGTTTAAATATTGCAGGGGCTCGTGAAGGACGTTAGAACCAAGATTCAGGAAAGTATGTTGCGATTAATTAACGATGGAACGCTTTAATAATATAAGCTTTATTATTCTTTTTTCTTATTTCTAGCCATATTAGATAGTAAATCTTCGGCCAACAAAACGTGTTCTTTATTAAAGACAAAAGAACCATGGTTACCCTTTGTGGAAATAAAATTATCTATATTTCCTTCATTAGCATTTTCAATAACTTTTTCAATGGGAAAAACTTTATCATTAACACCGCAAACTAAGCTCACCCCCACTCCTTGACTTTTTAAATATTTAGTCATTTCAAAAATATCTACGTCGGTCATTGCCTTAATCTCTTTGTGTGTAAGGTATGGATTCTTTAAAACATATCTAAGAATATTTTTAATATATTCATAAGAAGAATTAATATTTAATTTTTCTCTGTTTTTAATTTCTTCTAATCCTTCATCTACTGTAAATCTTTTAATTAAATCGAGATAATTATCCTTACCAATCATTCCAGCAGGAGAAATAAAAACCAAATTTCTAAATTTTTCTGGGTATAAACTGGCCGCAATCGCTAGATTCAATCCTCCCTCAGAATGTCCGATGGCATCGATTTTATCTATCCCCTTTTTATCAAGAGCTTGTATCATTGTTAGAACTTTTTGTAGTTCTGCAATCGGAATATCTTCTTTGTTGCCCTGTTCTATAATTTTATTTTCTCTATTAAAAGAAGTTGTTATTACTTTTCTGTCTTCTTTAACTATTGTTTCTAAGGTTTCTTTCATTGGTTCTTGGGGTTTTTCAATCCCCCATCCGGGAAAGACAAATACAGGAATATCATCTTTTGGTTTTTCAGGATTGATTTCTATGATTTCCTCTTTTTTAATAAAATCAACCTCTTCTAGAAGAATATCGGTTTGTTTCCTGACGTTTTCGTAAAAATTCTCTTCATTATTTTCTTCTTTCTCAAAATTAGGCTGTTCAAAATTCATATATTTTTAATTTATTAGTATAAAAATATTATATCCCTAAAAACAAAAAACATCAATAAGGTGTTTAGAATTTGCAGGCCGAGTCGAGCTCGAACCCCAGGGATGTATACCCCACAACGAAAATTTAAGTAGTTTTATCTTGTTACAATGACGCAACTCGAGCTACTTAAAAAGTGACAAAAGTGACATATTTAACGACTAATAGTTACAGCTATCTGCAACTATTCTTTAATTAATATTGCTTTTACTATCTTTTCTCCTAAATAAGAAAAAATACTTCCATCTTTATTAAAATTAGTAGAATCGTTCCAGTGAGTGTTCCCTATTACTTGACCTATAGCAACTTCCCATGGTTTGCTACTTCCAATTATACCCATTATGTCATTTCTTATTTCTTTTATATCGAAATCTTTTCGATTAAATCCTCCTTCTTTAAAAATTTTCATAGTTTCAAAATGAGGATGATTTTTTTCTGTTTTTTCAATTAACCATTCATTCATTTTATTTTTTAAATTTTCCCAATCAATAGAAAGAAATGTTAAAACTTCATCAGAAAGTAGTAGATTTTCTGCATTTCTACAGATAAGTCTAAATTTAATTATTGGTAAATCATCTTCGATGGGATCATTGATGCCATCACTATCTCTTAACGAGTAAGCCTTTGCATTGTTATAAACTGCTTTTATAATATTTTTAATTTCAGCCTCATAATCAGAAATTTTATCTATTGATCCGCAGGGGCAAGGATATATTTTTATAGTACCTATAGATGTCCTTACAACTTGTTGCCAAATTCTTTCATCGTCTTCCCCTTCTACAAGAAAAACTGGTGCTTCATTGAATAAATTAGACAAGGGATGAGCTCCAAATACGGGCAAAATTTTTTTATAAACCTCGGTTATCGGCTTAAACTCTAAAACGGTCTGTCCGCTAGTCATAAATTCAATATGAGTATTTGCGTAATTTTCTAAAGCTCCTAACATTGCTGTACTGTGAGTAGCTATAATGATTATAAAATTTCCATTTTCTATTAAATTTTTAAGGAAAGTAATCAATTTAACTTGAAGATCGGGATGTAAATGAACATCAGGTTCGTCTAATAGTAAAATATTAATTTTTTTTGGTACAGCTTCTTTGGCAAAAGTTAATGATTCAATACCCAAAGATATTAATTCTGATTCACCACTACTTATATTTTTTGGATTTATTTCTTCTGTAGTTCCTTTTTTATAAATCTTAAAAGTCGAATTATATCTTTTTATTTCAATTTGCTCTAATAAAGAATTTATTTTATCAACATAAACATCAAACAACATCTGTTTTAATTCTTCCTTGCTCTTATTGTCATCTTTAACCCCTTCCTCTATTTCTCTGGCAACAATATCATGTAATATTCTATATAATGCTATCGATTGTTGCTTGAATTGATTATATTGATTGTTATTTCTTGATTCTGTTAGTAATGATGGATTTGAAATTAAATCTCTTTCAATACTTGGTTCTTCGATTAAAAAACCTCCTCTTTCAGGATTTACTAATTTTAATGAACCAAAATCATTAATTTTTCTGCGTTGAGAATTTAAATGTCTTAAAATCGTGCTTTTACCGCATCCATTTTTACCCAAAATAATATTTATTTTATTTAAATTTTTTAATTCGTACGGTTCTAGTGTTATATCCATAATTGTTAAATTTATTTTTATATAAATGAGGATTTACTCTTTTATCAACTTTGATTAATAAACTAAAAAATTCCAATAGGTTTTGTCTTACTTCCCAATCTTTGTTTTCTTTCACCGCCCTATTATCTCCTTTTTTTATTGTATTATTATAAGAATTTTTTTGTATTTTTATCATTGTAAATTTTACCGTAAATATCAAATAATTTATTTCCTTTAAGCATTACTCGAGACGTAATTGGATTTTTATT
>CAZYRU010000083.1:0-2977 GCA_964649995.1 uncultured Gammaproteobacteria bacterium | reverse complement strand
AAGGATAGCATTTATAACTAATTGTGATAACACAAAAGTGCACATTGAACAAACAAAGAGTATGGTTGGTAAGTTTTTTCTGGTTCTTGTACTTGTCATTTGGGGAGTGACTTAGTTTATTTTTTAATTAAGATTTTAGATGGGTTGATTTTTGATACCACTAGAACAATTAATGTTTTTTTCCTGTTGGTTGTTTCGGGCACGGTTTATTTTTTGTTATACTTATTTTTGGCTTGGGTTTTGGAGGTTAAGGAAATTTTTTTGATTACTAAATTATTATTTAAGATTAAACAGCTACAAAAGAAAACCTTGGAAGTAGCTACTAGTTATGAATAAGGATTTAACATCACAACCGTTGGCAGCAATTCGCGCTATTCAAAAAAAACTTTTAGGTAAAAAACTTACTTATAAAGAGATTTATCAAATAATGGATGAGATTGCACATGAACGCTTAAATGATATCTTGACTACTTATTTTGTTGCCTCGTCTTTTAAGGAGGGTTTTAGCAATGAGGAGTTATATTTTTTGACTAAGGCAATGGTGGCAACAGGAAAAAGAATGCGTTTTAATGGAATAGTGGCGGATAAACATTCATCAGGAGGAATAGCCGGCACAAGAACAACTTTGATTATTACTCCAATTATTGCTGCTGCCGGCTTTAAAATCCCCAAAATTTCTTCACGAGCAATTACTACTCCGGCTGGAACAGCTGATGTGATGGAAACGGTAGCAAAGGTTGAATTTAGAATTGAGGAAGCACAAGAGATTGTTAATCGGGTGGGAGGATGTATTATTTGGAATGGAAAATTAGGTATTGCTCCGGCTGATGATACGATTATTAAGGTCGAGGAGCCTTTATCGTTTGAATCTTTTGACAAGATAATTATTTCGGTTATGGCGAAAAAAATCGCTGCCGGTGCTAATCATTTAATTTTAGATATTCCTTATGGTAAAACGGGTAAAATTCGTCATTATAAAGATGTTAAAACTATTATTGCCAAATTTCAATTTTTGGCGGATAAATTTAAAATTAAATTAGCAGTATTGGAAGATAAAATGTTTGAACCGGCCGGTAATGGGATAGGGCCAATGTTGGAGTTAAGAGATAGTTTATTTGTTTTAGAACAAAATCCCAAACGGCCATTAGCGCTTGAGCAAAAGTCACTGCGTTTGGCAGGTAAGTTATTGGAGATTTGTTTTCAAAGTAAAGGAATTGCTAAAGATGGGATAACTGAAGCAAAAAGAATTTTAGAGTCAGGAGAAGCGTTAAAAAAATTCCAGGAGATTGTGGTGGCTCAAGGAGGAAAAAAAGATATTACTACCGCTAAGTTAAAAATCCAAGCTTATGTTGAGGCGGTGACTGCTTTGTCTGATGTGCAAGTTAAAGAGATTAATAACTATAATTTAAATACAATTGCCAAAATTCTTGGTGCGCCTTTTGATAAATCTGCCGGGATTTATTTAAGAAAAAAAATAGGAGATAAAATGAGTCGGGGAGAGATTTGTCTGTTTTTATACAGTGGTGATAAATATAAAATTAAGGAAGCTAAAGATACATTAGCCAATTTTCCTATTTATAGTTAAATTTAAATTATGAAAACTAAAGTAATCTTGATTTTAACTTTACTATTGTTGATTGGCGGCTATTTTTTTTATCAGGAAGGAAAAATGCCGGTTAATAAACATGCTCAAAAAAGTAAGATCTTTGTTGTTAAGCCTGGAGATAGTTTAAATACCATTGTGAATAATTTAGCCAAAGAAGGGTTGATTCGTAATAAATTAGTTTTTTATTTTATTGTTCGTCAATTAGGAATTGAAAAAAAGATTCAGGCGGGTGATTTTCGGCTTTCTCCTATGATGGATGCTTATACTATTGCTAAAAATTTAACGCATGGCACTTTAGATCGTTGGTTAACTATTATTGAAGGTTGGCGTAAAGAAGAAATAGCTAATTTAATTGCAAAAAATTTTGAGATAGAGGAGATTGAGTTTATTAAGCAGGCGCGTGAAGGTTATTTATTTCCTGATACTTATTTGATTCCAAAGAATGCCAACGTTAAGGATATTATTAATATTTTAGAAAAAAATTATCACCTGCGTTACCAACAAGCTTTAGTTACTCAGCCAAAGAAAAACGATTTATCTGATAAAGAAATTTTAATCTTAGCTTCTTTAGTAGAAAAAGAAGCACGTTTGAAACAGGATAAGAACGAGGTAGCTAAGATTATTTATAAACGGTTAAAAAATAATTGGCGTTTAGATCTTGATGCCACGGTTCAGTATGCCTTAGGTTATTCCACTCAGGAACGGAGTTGGTGGAAGAAAAATCTTACCCAAGAAGATTTAGCAATTAACTCTCTTTATAACACCTATAAAGTGACCGGATTGCCGCCGGGACCAATATGTAATCCTGGAATTGATTCTTTACAGGCGGCAGCAGCGGCAGATGAGAATACGCCTTATTGGTATTATATTTCCGATAAAACAGGCAAGATGCACTATGCTAAAACATTAGAGGAGCATGAGGTTAATATTGCGCGTTATTTACAGTAAAACTTTTTTTAGTCTTTTAATTCTTAAAGAGGACTAGAAAAGAGTATACCTTTCTATTGTTTTTCTATCTTAATAGCCTTTCCTTTTATAATTGCGAGTGCTACTTTTTTTACAGCGTTATTTAATATCCTAGCAAATGTTGGTTGGGAGATTTTCATTTTTTCCGCCGCTTGTTTTTGATCTAATTCGTCAATCTCATATAGTTTAAGTGCTTCAAGTTCATCAGATAATAAACAAATTTCCTCAAGTAAGCGTAACGGAATGCCTTGAGGCTTAAAGTAATAAACATTCGGTTTAAACCGCACACAGCGAGGTATCCTTGGTCTTGGCATAATACTATATTTTTATTATAAATTCTTGCTTTTTTACTATTTTATCATGCAATTCATGATTCCAATACAATGTCTTATAATCTTTTTTAGT
>CAZYRU010000082.1:0-3042 GCA_964649995.1 uncultured Gammaproteobacteria bacterium | reverse complement strand
CATATTTTCTTTCAAGAAAGAGAACAAATAATTGAAAGAAAATATGATCCGAATTTGCCTTTGATAAAATCAGACCCCAAAATGATAAGAATTATTATTCAAAACCTTCTTTCTAATGCCGTAAAATACAGCCACAAGAAAGGAAAAATAACTTTAAAGATATATATTAAAAAGAAGCAATTAATTATTGAAGTCGCTGATAATGGTTATGGTATTCCAGAAAATCAACAAGATGAAATATTTTTAAAGCTTTTTCGAGCAGACAATATTAAAGATAAAAATACAGAAGGCACAGGTTTGGGACTATATATTGTAAAATCAATCGTTGAAGAACTAAAAGGAAAAGTTTGGTTTGATTCAAAAGAAAATCAAGGATCGGTTTTTTATGCCAGCATTCCCTTGAACTTTAACCAGCCAATTGACCCTAAAAATTAAAAAAAGTATAATAACTATAATCAGAAAAAAGATTAATGTTATGAAAACCAATGTTTCTAAAAAAATTTTGATTGCTGAAGACGAAAAACCTTTGGCCAAGGCTTTGGAAATAAAACTTTTAAAAGAAGGATTAACTCCGATTTGGGCAACTAACGGAGAGGAGGCAATTGAAGCAATAGAGAAGGATGAATTTGATTTTATAATCCTTGATTTAATTATGCCAAAAAAAGATGGGTATGCGGTTTTAGAATATTTACGAAAAATAAATAAAAAAATACCAATAGCTATTTTATCAAATCTTACTCAAGGTGAAGATTTTGAAAAAGCCCGTTCTTTGGGAGTTTTTGATTATTTTGTAAAATCAGATACGCCCATAGTTAAAGTAATTGAGCACGTTAAAAAAAGTTTGAATAAAAAATAAATGGAAAACAATCAAGAAAAAATTAAAGAAATATTGCTTGGAAGTGGATATATTTCTCCAGAAGACATGCAAAAAGCCGAAGAGTCCAGTAAAAAAAACAGGTCTTCTCTTATTGATTATTTCCTTTCCGAAGGATTAATCAGCAAAGACTTGCTTGGCCAGGCTTATTCTGAGTTTGTTAAAGTTGATTACGCAGATCTTAATTCGAACCATCCAGCTAAAGAGCTTGTTTTAGAAATACCAGAAGAAATTGCAAAAAAATATAGGATTTTGATTTTTAAAAAAAATGCGAAAAAAATAATTTTAACAACAGACAACCCAGAAAACGAAAATCTTAAAAAAGCCCTAGAAGAAGATCCATTAAAAGAAATATTCAAAGGAAAAAAAATAGAAATAGCCTATTCTCTTCCAGAAGATATTGATAGTGCGTTTCTTTATTATCGAAAAGCCTTAGCAACAAGATTTGCTGATATTCTTTCAAAAAAGAAGCTTGCTACTTCAGAAATAATTAATGAAATAATTGAAGACGCAATCCTTTACCGAGCTTCAGACATCCATTTTGAACCTCAAGAAAAAGATGTTTTAATTCGTTTTAGAATTGATGGAGTTTTAAATGAGGCCGGATCTTCGCCAAAAGATTATTACGAAAATATTTTGAATCGAATAAAAGTTTTGGCAAACATTAGAATTGATGAACATTTTGCTGCTCAAGATGGAGCGATTAGATATGTTTTGAATAATAAAAACATTGATTTAAGAGTTTCAATTATTCCAACAATCAACGGAGAAAAGGTAGTGCTTAGGGTTTTGTCAGTTTATGTTCAAAGTTTTTCTTTATCAGAAATAGGATTGTCTGATCAAGATAAAATTTTATTAGAAGAAGCTTCTCAAAAACCTTTTGGCATGATTTTAGTTGCTGGCCCAACTGGATCTGGAAAATCAACTACTCTTTATTCGGTTTTAAAAACACTAAATAGCCTTGAAGACAATATTACAACAATTGAGGATCCAGTTGAATATAAAATTTCTGGAGTAAATCAAGTTCAAGTAAATACCCGAACCGGATTAACTTTTAGTAAAGGATTAAGATCTATTGTTAGACAAGATCCAGACGTTATCTTGGTCGGAGAAATCAGGGATAAAGAAACAGCCGAGATTGCTGTTAATGCCGCGTTAACCGGACACTTATTATTGTCCACTTTTCACGCTAATGATGCAGCCACTGCTTTGCCTAGGCTTTTAGATATGGGAGTAGAGCCATTTTTATTGGCTTCAACGCTTGAGCTTTTAATTGCCCAAAGGCTTTCTCGAAAAATATGTGAAAATTGCCGTTATGGCCAAGATTATGAACTAAAAGAAATAGAAAAAATATTTCCTGATGCGAAAAAATATTTTTCAGAAAAAACAGTTACTTTGTATAAAGGCAAGGGTTGCCCAGCTTGTAATAACACTGGCTATAAGGGCCGAACAGCTATTTTTGAATTAATTAAAGTTACTCCTGATTTGAAAGATTTGATTTTAAAAAATCCTTCGACAAATCAAATTTGGAAGCTGGCTTATAAAAATGGTTCGCGATCACTTTTTGATGACGGAATAGAAAAAGTTAAAAACGGAATTATTACTCTAGAAGAATTATTAAGAGTTGTTAAGCCTCTTGATCTTGAATAAATATTTATGGAAAAAAAGATAAGTCGAATAGAAAA
The DNA here is from genome assembly GCA_964649995.1 of uncultured Gammaproteobacteria bacterium. Taxonomy (GTDB): domain Bacteria; phylum Patescibacteriota; class Microgenomatia; order UBA1406; family GWC2-37-13; genus CAZYRU01. The sequence goes on along the minus strand of CAZYRU010000082.1, from coordinate 483 downwards.
AAAAGAAAGCAGGCCGGCTTCCGGATTGTTTAATTTTGGAATTTCTGAAGACAAAAAATATTTAATAGAAAATCTTTCAATGTTAATCGGTTCGGGATTAAGCATGTCTTCGGCTCTTGAGATAATTAAAGAAGGAGTTAATTCTGATAGAATGAAAAAGCTTTTGTCTATTGCTCAAGAAGAATTAAACGGAGGCTATCCTCTTTGGAAAGTTTTGAAAAATATGAATCTATTCCAGCGCCAGACATTATCTTTGATTAGAATTGGGGAAGAAAGTGGAAATTTGGCTCAAAATTTGAAAATTATTGTTAATCAAGATAAAAAAGACCGGTCATTTAAATCAAAAATAAGATCAGCAACCATTTACCCAGTTTTTATTTTAGCCTTGGCTCTTTTAATTGGAATCGGAGTTTCTTTTTATCTTTTGCCAAGATTAATGACTTTGTTTTCTCAAATGGATATGGATCTTCCTATATTTACTAA
>CAZYRU010000081.1:0-3127 GCA_964649995.1 uncultured Gammaproteobacteria bacterium | reverse complement strand
TTTTGCAATTTTTAATCCAACTATCACGATTAACTATCAAACTTTATTCTGGATTATCAGAATTATTGTAGAAAAAAGTTAAAAAAATAAAATTTGGTTATTATTTAAACAAAGCCTGTAACACAGCGTAATAAGCAAGTTTAGGTTGATAATTGTCATCAAAAAGAGTTGGGTCGGCGTTAGGTGAATATTGAGGTAATCTCCGATCGTTTTCCCATGGAGAAACTTTATCGCTTTGATTAAAGAATATGATAGTGTTACTTGTTCCAGATTGTAAAATAGCTTGGCATACCATTTTATAAATTTCGGCTTGTCTTAATAATCTTTCCTCTCTTGTTCCTCTAATATTTGTCATTATAACTTGGAATTCTGTGATGTAAACTGGGACACCATAACTTCTTAACGTATTAATAATATCTTCTTTAGTAGGGATATTATCAGCATATAAAATCATTTGTATACCAACACCATCAATTAAATTATCTTGTCTTAATGTTTGAATAACTTGTTGAGTGTGAATTGTTCTTTGTCCATTGGGAAAAGTTCTATCATTTAAACTATGATTTGCAAAGTCATTATAAATTAGGACAGCATTCGGTCTAGCTTCTCTTGCTGTTCTAAACATTTCTACGAGATAGTCGTTGCCTAATCTTTGTTGAAAAAAGTCATTATTTCCAAATTCATTAACCACCTCCCAAACTGTTATTTCTGGATATCTTCTCATTGTATTAGAAACCCAATTTCTTAATAAATTCATCATTTCTTCTTTTGAGTAATTACCATTTCTTAACCAATCAGGGATAACACTTGGCCAGATTAATAAATGATTCATCATATTCATATTGTTATTTCTTCCTAATCTTACATCGTTATTTATATACTGATAATTATAGTTATTAGGACCAATCCAAGCAGAAGGAGCCCCTGTATCAACCATACCAAAATTGAAATGTGTATTTTGAACTCGAATTAAATCATTATAGTATTCAGCAAAGCCGTATCCACCTAATAATGTACCACTGTTTATTCCTATAATATTACTCTTTTTAAGAGAGGCCATTTCCCACCCCCACCCCTTCTCTCCTTTCTCCGCAATCATAATGGGAATCGGGCCTTCGAGTGTTTCGCTTATTTTGGTGGGATCGGGATCAAGATTGTAGACAGCAACAACGTAGGGGTTACCATCTTGATCAACCAAAGGTGTGCCATCGTCTTTGGTTGAAACAAAGGTTATTCCAGAAGCTATTTGTTCAGAGGAGACTTCAATCCCGGCATTTTTTAAAGCATTCACAAACTGGGGAATTGGTGCTTCTGTATTTTGTAAATCAAACAGTTCAGGATTGGTGATTTTAGGATCAGGAATACCTTCTAGGCCATTAACCAATTCTGGATTAAGGGTAGGAATGGGTAACTCTGTTGCAGTAGCTGTTGGCTCTGGGGTTAAGATAGCGGTAGTTGGAACAGCTTCGGTGGAAGCAGTATTTGGTTCTTCCGGAGTGAGAGTAGCGGAGTATTCTACTCCAGCAGCAGCAGCTGGAGTAACACCTAAGAGTTTGGTAAATGCTTGTTTAAGTAGATCTGGTTCTTGGGTAGGAGGTTGAACGGCAGAAGAGATAGCGAGACTAACAAAACTATCTGGTTTATCCGGCTGAATAAAGGTTAAACCGATAGCATATTGAGATAATAATTGTTCTTGAGTTAGTTTTCCTTCGGTAAAATCTTTCTGGATTTGTTTTGCTTGTTCAACTGTGACTTCTTCTTTTAAAGGAATAGCATAGATAATCTGACCGAGTTTGGTCTGAGGAGATTGGGTATTGTTTTTCCAGCTTTCAAAGGTAGAATCATCCACAATCCTACCGGTAAATGATACTCTTCCTTTACTATCGGTTTCAATTAACTTTCCTACTGCATATTTGCCTTGAATATTGCCTTGTTTATTGGGATAAGTGAGAAAATAAACTGGTTTACGTTCACTGGGCACACCATCCGGATCGGTAAGACCGGTTACAGTGGCAAAAGGAACAAGCGTATAGTCTATCTTTCCTTTCTTACCTTCAGCTTTAATCCATTGACATTCTAAGATTTGAGGATCAACTCCGTCTTTTTTAGCCATAGATCCTAATACATCAGCATATGGAGCAAACTCTGGCGGATAACCGTTTTTAAAAGAGATAGAGTCGATATTGAGATTAATTGGTGTTTCTTCAGCAGGAAGGTTTTCTCCGATACCAACAGGACTTGAGCTAGAGAGAGGAGATATTTGACCTTCTACTGATTTTAACTGACATGCGCCTAGTGTGATAGAAGCAATTAAAGAGGGAGGAATTATCTTTAACCATAAGGCAGGTTTTTCCACTACTTTAGGAGAAAAATCTTGCGGCTGTTTATTTAACTTAATCTCCGGTTCAATATCAACCCGTAAAGCCATATAGTAAATATTATATTAAACTAGATAAGAAAATCAAGGGGAAAAGAAATTCTCACTAGAAAAATGGCCAATAGGTGTATCACCTAAAAAAAAGAATAACCCTTGTTGGTTGGCTTGGGCGGTTAGAGGAATCCTAAAAGTTGACAGATGATGACTGATAAAACAGCTGGTTTTTTTATTTTTTACTAAATCATTAATGGTTTTTTTTGATAAATGAGTGTCAGGGATAATTAGTTGATTATTTTTTAACGGCAAACGAGCATTGATTAAGTAATACATTTCTTGAGGAAAAGACAAAACATATTCGGCATCATTTGACCAGGTTTTTGACCAAAGATTAAGATAGTAGCAAATTCCAAGCTTAATCAAAGTTTCTACTGTTTTTTCTTTTAAAACCTCCTCGGCTTCTTGATGATTTTTATTTTGCAGATTAACTAAAGTTTGGCTAGTCGGCTGATTATCAATTACTAAATTAAAATACTGTCCTTCTTTTTCAGTCCGTTCTCGGGCTTTTTTATCTTTAAGTTCATCATCGGCTACTTTGAAATTCAAGACAAACTGATTAAGATAAAATTTTTCTAACGCCAAAACAAGAAAATATAGATGAGGGTTTTCCCTAATTGTTTGAGTTAACTCCTGAGCCGCGGATTTTCCTAAAAGTGCTTGACTAAGTTGACGGCGGAGATTTAAAAGTAAAAA
>CAZYRU010000080.1:0-3323 GCA_964649995.1 uncultured Gammaproteobacteria bacterium | reverse complement strand
CCATTGATTTAAAAGATGGGAGTAATTATATGGTAGTATTTTTTCCTGATTTAAAGGCTACAATTCCGGGTGGTTATGGTGAATATCGTTTAGGAGGATTATTAAAGTTGGTGGAGTTGGAAAAAAATCCCAAACTAATTCAATCTACTTTTTCCGCCCTAACTAATACTTTAGTTGATCTTTATTACTATCCCAATAAAGCCTCTATTTATTTTGGTAGTGAAAATCGGCCTATTAATAAAATCTCTTTATTGGCAGCAATTATGAAGAGTAAATCTAATGCTCGTTTTTTTGATCGGTTGTTAACTTATTATCTTCTGTTAAACCAGAAAAATCGTCAACAGTTAAGTTATACCAATAAAGAGAAGTTTTTTAGTAGTGTTTTAGGGTATTTCTATAATCCTAAATTTCGCCGGGAAAACAAAAATCTGCAATTAGTTTATTCTCAACGTTATTCTACTGCACTTAAGTTAAGTCAAATACTGGAAGGAGAAGGGATTAGAGTAGCAGATATTTCTCAAAGCGAAGGTAATACTAGCATTAACCAACACTGTATTTTGGCTGAATCCTCTTCAGCCGCTTCACCTTCTCAAACTGCCACTTATTTAGCCAACTATTTTCAGTGTGAGCTGATTAATAATCAGGCTACTGGAGTTTATGATTTGGTTTTTTATTTAAATAATGTAGAAAAACAATGGGAGATCAACTAAATTTAATGTCTATTTTAGGAATAATTTTTATTTTGTCTTTGCTTTTGACTCTTTGGGGGATGCGTGATTTTAGGTTGCCGCCGGAGATTAAAAAACGTCTAAGAGCAAAAAAAACTCAAGGGAAAATTATTTTTTTTAACGATAAACCACGTCATTATTCTTCCTCATCTTCAACTTCTTCCCGCGAGTAGGGGAGATAATCTTTTTCTTCATTGGTTAAAACCTCAGCTAATTTTTCAATATCTTCGTCGTGAGAAATATCTTCATTTTCTTCGTGGTTATCTTCTATTTGTTGAATATTTTTTTGAATATCTTTAGGGAAGGAGATAAATCGGGCAACCTTATTGCCTTTTTTTTCTTCTCTAATAAAAACCACCACTTTGCTTAGTGATGCTTCTTTAATAAAAACCGAGTAGATACTTTTATCTTTAAGAAATAAAATTAAGCGGCGAGAAAGATCATCAGGCAAACAGCCAATATATTCATCATTATCAGTTCTAATTTCTACTCGGCGTTTTTTGGTTTTTAAATTGACTTTTTGGCCAACACAAAGTTGGGCAATAATATTTTTTTGACCTAAATTAACTAAGGCGACAGTTTTTGTTTTACTAGGTATTTCTAAAAAGGTATTAGGATCAAGGTGGGCTTCATTGATAGTCTTTTTTCGATTTTTTTTACTTAAAAGAATTTTAATTCTTTCTAAGTTGGCAAGAGCAATGTTGTTATTAGGCTCTAATTTAACTGCTTTTTTATAATAATTATTGGCCATTTCAAGATTTTTGGCTTGTAGATAAGCAAAACCTAATCTTAAATGAGCCCCAATATTATGGGAGTCTAATTTAATAATTTGTTTATTCAGAACGATTGCTTTTTTCCAGTCACCAGCAATCGCGGCGTTAATTGCTTGATCTTCCCAAGAAGATAGTTCATTCATAAGATAATCTTCAAGTATATTTTAATTTTATTAATTGTCAAGTATAATTATAGGTACTTATGTCAGGGCATTCAAAATGGGCTAATATAAAACGCAAAAAAGAGGCTAATGACAAAGTTAAGGGGAGTATTTTTTCTAAACTTTCACGGCTAATTACTTTAGCCGTGATAGAGGGTGGGGGAATAGGTGATCCTGATAAAAACTTTAAGCTGCGTTTAGCAGTTGATAAGGCGCGTTTGGCTAATATGCCCAAAGATAATATAAGACGAGCAATCGATAGGGCTTTGGGGTCAAATAAAGATATTCTTAAAGAAATTATTTATGAGGCTTTTGCACCGGGTAAAGTTTTGCTTATAATTCAAGCTACTTCCGATAATTCCAACCGAACTTTGAGTGAGATAAGATATGTTTTAGAGCGTTATGGTGGCAAATTAGGTACTCAAGGCTCAGTAATGTATTTGTTTAGAAAATGCGGAACTATTACCTTTGCCAAAACCGAAGTGAGCGAAGAAGCAGTATTTGAATTTAGCAACAGAATTGAGGCTCTAGACATAGATCAAGATAATGAAAACTATTTTGTGGTTTTGCCTTTTGAAAATCTAGGTAAAATTAAAGAATACCTTGGTAATCTGCAATATAAAGAAGCGGAAATCGATTATAAACCTCTTACTACCATTAAGGTTGATAGTGAAGAGGAAGCGCGTAAAATTCTTCAGTTAATAGACTCTCTTGAAGCTCTAGATGATGTTCAAAAAGTTTTTTCTAATTTTGATATTCATGAGGAGATTTTAAATAGAATTGGGGCTCAGATTAATTCTGTCTAAATTCTGTTAATCTAAATTCTGTTAATATGTATACTCAACTAATAAGAAAAAAAATTTTACAGATCGATAAACGCTTGCGTTTTGTCATCGGTAGTTTATTTTTAACAGGAATTATGCTAGTGGCGACTTTCTTTTTTTTTGATAAAGCTTTTATTTTTTTACCTTTATTAGCTCTAGCTAGTTATTTAGTTGTTTATTTTGCCTTAGTTGAGGATATTGAAAAAATTGAGTGGATAATGCTTTTTTTCATGCCTATTGTTATTAGTATAGCTTTTTATATTTTTTATTTCCTTTTTCCTATCCGTTGGTTAACTCGAATTCCTTTTTTAACTGTCTATGCAATTTTCATTTATGCTTCATTGTTGTGTTCTAACATTTTTAATGTAGGAGTAGAGAAGAGTCTTCAGCTTTATCGGGCGGCTTATTCAGTTAATATCTTATTTCATGTTATAGTCAGTTATTTGCTTTTTAATATTGTTTTTTCCTTTAAGTTATTTTTTCTTTGGACTCTTTGTTTGATTTTTTTAATTGTCTATTTATTATCTCTGCAGCTTTTTTGGACTTTAAAACTAGAGTTAAAGTTAGAAGCTTATCATTTTGTTTTTAGTCTTTTAGTTGCAGTAATTATTACTCAGCTAGGAATGGTTGTTACTTTTGTACCAATTCAGATTAACATTGCGGCCTTATTGTTAGCAGCAATTTATTATAGTCTTACTGGTTTGTGTTTAAATTATCTTGATCAAAAGTTATTTAAAGAAACAATCAATGAATATTTAACCGTGGCAGTATTTGTTTTTTTAATTTGTTTATTTTCTTTAAATTAGATACTTTTTCTTCTTTCTTGTTTTTGTTTAT
>CAZYRU010000079.1:0-3355 GCA_964649995.1 uncultured Gammaproteobacteria bacterium | reverse complement strand
TAACTTGAGGATTGAAAAAGATTAAGATTTTTTTCCAAAAAGGAGAAGGAGAAAGAAGAAAAAGATTTTTAAAACGGTTAATACCGGCATGAAGGCGAGGCTCATCATTAAAGATAGACGATGGTTGGTGGAAAATAAAAGATAGATATTGAAGATAGAGGTTGGAAGGTCGAATATTTTTGAGAAAAGAAGAGGAGATGGGGGTTTGGTAATACTTCTTTAGTAAAACAAAAACCGGGTAGACAAAGTTTTGGAGATGATATTTTGTTATTAAATCAGTTAATTTAGAATAAGGTAAGGGTAGAGAAGCCCGTATCGTAAGAGGGTTACGTCGAACGTCAGACTTTAAACGAAACGGGTCTCGTAACCGATTAACGCTTAGTGTTTCCTTTCTAACTACTTTATCCAAAAAATCATAGCGGAAGGCGCCTTGAAAGTTATGGTGGAAAAGGTGTAAAGCTAAATAAAGTATTAAGTATTTAGTATCTAGTATAAAGAAGAATTCCTCGTTGATTTTTATTTTTCTTTTGGTCTCTAAAAACTCATGAGTCAAATCATCAATTAATTTTTGGGGATATAAAGCCTCAAGTTTGCCCAGTTGTGTCATCATAAAAACCGCTTCAAGATGAAGATCAAAAACGACTGAAAAACCATTAATCATTTTCCAATAGGCATTTTCTACTTTTTTATCCTGAAGTTTTTCTTGAAAAGAGGATAATGAAGTGTCAGCCTTTTGGTAGTCAAAAGAAAATAAAATTTCTTCTGCTTTTTCAAAATCTTTTTTATCCACCAAAACATCACAGTCAGCATAAAGTCTTTGCGGATGACTGCCTTCAAAATAAAGATGAAGCGGCAGGCCTTTTAAAAAAACATAATTGATATTTTTTTTATCAAACTCATTTTTGATTTTGACAATTTCCTGAAAATAATTAGTTGACTGAAGAAGATAAAAAGTTTCAGGATTAAAAGTTTGACCATTTCGTTTTATCTTGTAGACCTTGCCTAGAATTTTTCTTGGATAAATTTTGCCATCAGAGGCAGGATTATTGTCGCCTTTGGTGATTAAATATTTATTGGTTTTATAAACAACGCGGTGAGTAATCAGTTTACTTTTCATTTTAAAGACAATCAAATCATTGACTTTGATCTTAGAAAAAGAGATTTTTTTAAAGTAAACAATGTCATTTTCATAAAGTATAGGGAGCATACTTTGGCCGGTGGATTTTAAAGGAATTTTGCCGGTAGAAAGAAGTAGATTAATTTTCTTGTTCATAAAATTAGGAAAAAATTAAGATTGCTTAAAATTCTAGCATAATTTAATATAGAAGAAGAGGAATTAATTAATTTTATTCTGCTTGTTCAAAATATTCCCTTAAAATCTCCCTGACAATCGGGCCGGCAATATCAGAACCCTGGCCGCCATTTTCTACCAAAACAGTGATAGCAATCTCCGGTTTATCAAATGGCGCATAAGCAGTAAACCAGGCGTGAGGATTTTTATCTTTGGACTGGGATTCTGCCGTGCCGGTTTTACAGGCAGTTTGGATTTTAATATTCGCCTGTTGGCTGCTCGCTGAAGCAATAGATTTTTCTTGCGTAAGAGCTGGGAGCAAAGTGGCTGATGCGCTAGCGCTTTTGATGGAAAAGTCAAATAAAGGCCAGCCGGTGCCGCCGGGCGAGCAAGCTCTTTTCATCCCTTCTTTAATCAAAGCAAGAGTAATGGCAGTAATGGGTAATTTGTGACATTTAGGAGTCTCATTTTTTAGAAATTGAGGTTGACAAAGATAGCCATTATTGGCGATAGCGGCAGTAGCCATTACAGTCTGCAGTGGAGTAACCAGCGTATAACCTTGACCAATGGAATAATTGTAGGTATCGCCTAAATACCAATTTTCTTTCAGAGTTTCTTTTTTCCAAAAAGAAGAAGGAAGAGTTCCTTCTGCTTCTTCTAGACCTAAGTGAGTTTTTTTACCATAACCAAAAATCTCTGCCCATTTTTTGATTTTTTGTTCCCCTAATAAATTACCCACCTGATAAAAAAATATATCATTGGAACGGGCGATAGCTTTTATTACATCTACCTGACCATCAGTTTTGCCGTATTGCAAATAATACCAGTTGCCAAAAGTTAAAGGACCGGCTGTTAAAATTCCTTTATCCTCAATCAGGGTCTGAGCAGTAATTTTTTTTTCTTCCAAAGCGCCGGTAGCCACTATCAATTTAAAAATAGAGCCTGGCGGATAAACACCTTCTGTAATCCGGTTAAGCAGGGGCTGATTTTTATCTTGAAAATAGGCAGTTATTTGTTTAGTGTTAGGATTCTCAAAATCCTCAGGATTAAAACTGGGTGAAGAAACAAATAAAAGGATTTCGCCATTGTTGGGGCGAACTGCCACCACTGCTGCTTTTTGATCTTTAATCAGTTCATAAGTTTTATTTTGGAGTTCAAGATCAATAGCCAACTGCAAGGTTTGACCCGGTTGAGGTGGAATAATGCTTAAGGTTTTTTTATATTCTCCCCGTGCAGTAAGCTCAATGAGTTTTTTACCCGCTTTTCCTCTTAATTCACAATCAAACAGTTTTTCAATCCCTTTTTTACCGATTTTGTCTCCTACGCGCAGTTTGGTTAGGCAGTTATCATCTTTTAGATCTTGAGAATCGGCTAGTTGACGGTAACCAATAAGATGAGCGATTGCTTGGGGATAAAAATATTCTCGTTTTGAGACAATGCGTTCTTGATTTAGATCGATATTAATATCTAGATTTTGAGCAATGACTAAGCCTTTGCGATCAATAATCTTGCCTCTTTTGGCTTCAAGGATTAACTCTTTTGTTCGGTTATTATCAGCTAGAGTGTGGTAATAATTGCCTTTAACAATAGTAAGTTGAAACAGTCTAAGCAGTAAGACGGCAAAGATAATAATAGTGGCTAAAAAATATAAGAAAAGTAAAATCTCTTTGGAAAGATTGTTTTGTTTATCAAAACCGATGTTACTTAATGTGCCTTTTGTTACGCCACCCAGTTTTTTCATCGCGAAATAATTATAGCTTAATTAAGGATGATTTTTTGGTAAAATACAATAGTTTTGATTCAGGATTTTAACTCTAAGCTGACAATTCTAAATAATGATAAGAGTGAAATCTTAAAGACTTAATCAAAAGTGAAATGACTAAAATATTTTTAGTTTTTAGATTGTAGGTATTTAGAATTAAAGTGATCCATACGGGACGTAGTTCAGATGGCTAGAACGTACGCATGGGGTGCGTAAGGTCGCCAGTTCAAGTCTGGCCGTCCCGACAAAAAGAAGCGTCCACAAAACGGCACCTAGAGATTAGAAAAGGAGCGGTAGATTAA
>CAZYRU010000078.1:0-3414 GCA_964649995.1 uncultured Gammaproteobacteria bacterium | reverse complement strand
CCAAACGCTTCTTGATCTTTCTTTTAATCAAAAAACTAAAAAAAGTTTAACTGCTTTATTAAAAGATCAAGCCATCAAACAAACAGGAGATTATCAGTATAGTTTAACCGATATTGGTTTTGAAGAATTATGTTTAAAATTTCCCTTTTTTCGTTTTTTAAAGACAGAGTGGGATGGCAAGTGGAGGATTATTTCTTATGAGATTCCTGAGAAAAAGCGTGAGATGCGAGATCGTTTACGTCGGGAAATGCAGGGTTGGGGTTTAGGTCCTTGGCATAGATCATTTTGGCTTACACCTCATCCGATTATTAAAAATCTTCGTCAGTTAACCGCCAACAAGGAAGAAGAACAGTATATTCAAGCTTTTGAAGCTGATCATAGCTTTGGTATTAAAAAAATCTTGATTGATAAGGTTTGGGAAACAACATTGCTTGATAAACAATATCGAACTTTATTTAAACAGTGGCATGATATTTTAGCTAAAGAAATAGATAAACAAGAAAAATTAAGAGCAGTAATTAGTGATTATGTGGCTGTTTTGAAGCAAGATCCGGGATTACCTAAAGATTTAATTGGTGAAAATTGGATAGGATTTGAGGCTTACAGTATTTTTAATGAAATTAAAGAAATTTTACTTGGTTAAAAAAATTAGATCTCCTTCTTGATCGGTGCGGCGAATATTGATCTTTGAGGCTTTTAATAAGTTAATTACTTCTAAATCAGGATGATGATAGCGATTATTTTTTCCCACGCTTATCACTGCTGTCTGAGGGTTTGCTAATTGGAGAATTTTTTTATTAAGACCAGATTTTGAGCCATGATGAGGAATTTTTAAAAGATAGACAGAGATTTTTTCTTGTTTTAACAATCTTTCTAGAATAGAAGCAGAGATATCGCCTGTTAAGAGCATTCTAAAATCATTTTCTTGAAAAAGCATTACCAGCGATAATTCATTAGTTTCAGGCTTTTTTAATTGAGTAAGATTGGCAGCAGCATAAGTTTTACTGGGCCAAAGAATATTGAGGCTGATAAATTGGTTAATCTCTAGTCGGTCTCCTTGATAAAGATAGTTAAGGCGATTTTTTTTTAGTTGTTTAATAAGCGATTGAAATTGTTTATTTTGATTGTTTGGAGTACTTAAATAAAGATTATCTATATAATAATGTTGATTAAGTTTAGCTAAACCGGCATAATGGTCGGCTTCCGGGTGAGTAATAAAGACATATTCAATTTTATGATCATAAAACGGCATATGTTTTCCTAGACAGTGAGTAGTTTTTTGATCTGATCCGGCATCGATGAGTAAATCAATTCCATCAAAAGTACGAATATAAGTTGCATCACCTTGTCCGACATTACAAAAGACAATTTTAGTTTTTGTTTGAATAATTGTATTAGAGTAAACTCCAAACAAAATTAAGAGACTAATAATTATTGGCCAGAGCAAATCTTTAGGTTTAATTGTGTTATCCATAAAATTTAATTAGAGCAAAAGGTAAATGCGATAAAGTTTCTACCACGAAGACAATATACGATAAAAGACCATAGCAAAGCTGAGCTGGTAGCCATCCCAAGCTATAATTGAGTTGTCCTAAAATTACAGTTAATAATCCCAAGAGCATTAAAGGAGCAATGGTCCAGCTAACTAAGAGATTAGCAATTAACGCTACAGTACTAATTTCTTTAAAATAAAAAAAGATTAAAGGAACGGTAAAGATTTGAGCGGCAAGGGAAGTTTTAAGCTCATCAAAAAAATAATTATTACCGGTATTACCTGCAAAAAGTAATAAACCTATAGTAGCGCCATAAGAGAGTTGAAAAGAGATTGATTTTGGCCATTGAGGAAAAAAAATGCAAATAAAAATAAAGGAGAAAAAAAGACCAAAAAAGTTGATGTTTTTTCTTCCCAATAAAATTCCTACGGACGTAAATATGGCAGTAAAACTTGCTCGAATTACTGGGGCTTGAAAACCGACTATAAAAGTAAATAAAATAATCACAAAAATTGTTATCAATAATGAAACTGATTTGCTAATTTTTGCGGTAAAGTATGATACTAATAAGCTAAGTAAACTAATATTCATTCCGGAGAAAACTACTAAATGTAAAAGACCAACAGTTTTCAGTTGTTGATAAAACATAGTCTTGGCATTTAAATTAATTCCAAAAATGATTCCATTAAGCAATGAGGCTTGTGGTTCTACTAAATAATTATTAATAATTAAAGCTAATTTATGTGTAAACACCTTAATCTAGCTGGATAAGATTTTTAATATTCTCAAATGTGCGTTTAGAAACGACCTTTTTGCTTATCAGTTCTTCCAGTTTCGTATAAGGACGGTTATTAATTATTTTATTAGCTGTGGCTTCACCAACGCCTGGAAGTAATTGTAATTCTTCGCTTTCTGCCTTATTGATAGCTATTTTTGGAGATTCAGGGCCTTTAGTAGATATTTCTTCATCAATAATGTTGGTAGATACGGGGTTAAGATAGTCGAGATTTTTTTGCTGTTCTATAAATAAACCATTAGTAATCTCATAGATACTGGGAACATAGACTTTATCTTGATCAGCTAAAATTTTTGCCAAGTTAAAGTTGCGACTGAAAAAACCTTTATCTGCTGAATCAGAAAGACCTCCGGCCATTTTCACCAGGTCATTAAGACGGGCGCCTTGTTCCAGGAGATAAACATCCGGTTTGTTAACCTCTCCTGAAATCTCCACATAAATTTGAGTTTTCTTTTGAGTGGGAGACGGGGTTTTAATCGTTGGGGTGGCGGCTAAAGATTCTGTTTGCTTTTCATCAGCGACAGAGGAAAAATATATTTGTATTGAAATAATAATTAAGATAATTGAAACTAGAAGAAGTACAATCTCACTTTTATATTTTTCCCAAAGCGGCTGAAAAGAACTAAGGAATCCCTCCATAATTATTAAAAAATATAGCTTTTTTGAACTTTTGTCTATGAACTATAAGCAACAAAATGAAGTTTTAGATTAATATAAAAGCTAAATTTAGTGATTATATTATTAATGGCGTTGTTGTCTAATAATAAGAAAAGTAATTACGCTAATAAATAAAAAAGCAATTAAAAAACGAAAAGGAAGAGCGATAAAATCCGTATGCGCATAGAGCAATTTAGCATTTCCTAGTTTGATAGTAGTGGAGAGTTGATAACGGCCGACAAAAAAACCCATTAAGGTAAGAGAATTAGTTTGGGGAGAATTAATTTCTGCCGAAGGAGTAGCGGGAATGAGTCTTTGGGAATTAGCCAAGATATTAACCGGTACAAGATCATATTTAGCACGTTCTCCAAAATTACCCTGAAGATTAATTTCTCCTTGGGGTTGAAAAAAATTTTTACCAGTATTTTTAAGAATTAAAAGAAGGGGAATTTTATCATTACTGTCGAA
>CAZYRU010000077.1:0-3597 GCA_964649995.1 uncultured Gammaproteobacteria bacterium | reverse complement strand
AAAATTAGCAAAAAAAATAATAAAGAAAATTTTAAACAACTCTGAAGCCTGAAAATTAAAAAAATAAAGATCTAACCAGCGTCTTGAACCCTTAACCTCTAACCCAAAAATATAGGTAAACAAAAGACAAAAAATAAACAGCCAATAAAAAAATCGGTAGTTACTTTTAAAGTATTCAAAACCAATTTTCTTAATGAGAAAATAAACCACTACAGAAAAAATCACAAAGAATAATTGTCGGGAAAAATAATCAGGTTTAATACCAAAAATATTCAAAAGACCAAAGACCGATAAAAGTAGTGAGGGTAACAAATAATTTAACATAACTTTACTTTAAGCTCTGGACCAAAATCAATCTTTCGTGCCAATACTCTTTTTTTCAAAAAAAGAGCATCAGAAGTAAACTCATGAGGAATAGTAAGATCAATTTTATCAGTAATTTTGGCCTTTAATTGTTTTCTTTTTTCTTGGATTAACCTAATTAAATCCCTTAGTTTCCCTTCTCTAATCAGTGGTGTAGTTAATTGCCAATCAATCTCAATTTTAATCTCATTAATTTGATGAAATTGAAAATCTATTTGTTTAATGTTTAACTCTCCAGCAATTAAAGCCGCATATTGGGATTGATTTTTTTTGATTTGCCAAACCTTATTTTGAGGAAGAAAAATCACCGCTGTAGCTAAAGGTTGGCGAATCTTAACTTTATTTATTTTGCGTAAACGATGTCCAACTTCTACAATCTCCCGTATAAGTTGCATATCTTTAATTAATTTTTTATTAATTTGGTAAGCAGAAAAATCCGGCCAGTAGGCAAGATGCACTGATTCTTTTCTTGTTAAGTTGGTATAAATCTCCTCGGTAATAAAAGGAAGCACTGGTGATAAAACAATCATTAAATTTACTAAAATAAAATAAAGAGTATTATAAAAAGATTGCTTATCTGCCTGATCATCACTATTAACCCAAAGACGATCTCGACTGCGACGAATATACCAAGTGGAAAGATCATTCACCAAAACCATGGCGGCTTCAGTAGCAGTTAATGCATCATATCGGCTAAAACTTGTTTTCATGATGTTGGTTGTCTGAAGAAAACGCTGCCAAATCCATTCATCAAGCAGATTAAGGGATTTTTTTCTTTCTTTTCCTACTAAAGGTTTTTCTAAATTTGCATATTCTACAAAAAATTTATAGGTATTCCATAAAATAAGATAAAATTGACGCCGCATTTCATCGGCTTTTTTATAACCAAAGAGTAGATTTTCTTTTGGATTTTGTTTAGCAAACAACAAACGCATAACATCAACTCCTATTTTATCTGCTCCTTCATCAAAAGGAATGTAATTTCCCCAACTTTTATGCATTGGTCTCCCATCCTCACCCAAACAAGTACCATAACCTAAAACTCGCTCAAAAGGATTGGTATTTTCCAAAACTGTTGCCATGGCTATCATGGCATAAAACCAATTTTTAAATTGACCAGGGAAAGATTCAGTAATAAAATCTTGCGGAAACCACTGAGAAAAATACTGCTTATCACTTAGATAACTGATTTTTTTAGTTTTAGGATCAATCAACGTGGAAAAAGGCACAATTCCAGCATCAAGCCAGGGATTGCCAACATCCTCAATTCGTTTAACCTCAGCCTGACAAAATGAACATTTAATTACCACCTCATCAATAAATGGTTTATGTGGTGTATGACCGGCAAAATTATTCCAACCCCGCACTGACCGTTGCTTAAGCTCTTCTTGTGAACCAATAACTTCAAAATGATGACATTTTTTACATTCATAAATTGGCAACGCCAAACCCCAATAGCGATTTTTTTTTGAGATTAACCAATCATGCATATTTTTAAGCCAATCAAGTTCGCGCTCCAAACCAAACTCAGGCATCCACTTAATTTTTTTCGCCGTAGTTATCATGCATTCGCGTAGTGTTTTGTTCTGATATTTTTCCCAATAAGGTGAAGTTTTTTTACATTTTTTATCCATTGCAATATACCATTCTTCAGCTACTTTCCATACTAATTCTTTCTTACAACGCCAACAAGCCGGATAACGATGTTTATAATTAACTATACCAAAAACAAAATTTTCTCCTTCTTTATCTTTTTGTATCAAGTAATCTAATATCAAACGAGGGTTTTTTTTAGCATTTTTACCAGTTAAAAAACCAAAACCCTCCAAATAATCAGCATTATCACCGATTACTGCTAAAATAGGCAAACCATATTTTTTACCCAGTTTAAAATCTTCTGCTCCTGCCCCTACTGCAGTATGCACTAAACCTGTACCTTCATTAAGACTAATAGGTAAAATTTTATCATCAGTAGCAATCACAAGATGCATCTTATCAGGATATTGGCTAGCTATTGTTTTAACCGCCGGTAAATCATCAAAAGGAGCAGTATACCTTAAACCTACTAATTGACTACCTTTTACTACGCGTATAATTTTATGTTGACGCTTAGCAAAAACAACCTTTACCAAATCTTTGGCAACCCAACAAAAACTCTCCTCTTTCTCTTTTACTAAGGCATAATCAATATTCTTATCCACTGCCACAGCAATATTAGCCGGAATTGTCCATGGAGTAGTAGTCCAGATTAATAAATACTCATTTTTTTTCTGCAGTAGTTTAAGGCGTAAATAAATTGATTCATGTACTACCTCTTTATAATCCTCAGTAAGCATTTCATGCTGAGAAATTGCTGTTTCACAGCGCGGACACCATGGCACTGATTCTTCACCTTTATAAATCCAGCCATTTTCCCAGCAAACCTTTAAGAAATACCAGATCATATAGTTATTTTCCGGTGACATAGTGAAGTAAGAATTTTCCCAATCCATAAAATAACCTAACCGCTTTGATTGGGTTTCCTGAATCTGAGAAAATTTTTTTACCCGCGCTTTACACAACTGAACAAATTTAGCAATTGAAGCTTTTTTATCTCCGGGCACTAAATTCTCTATTTCTTTTTTTGTTTTTAAGTTTAATTCTTTTTCTACCTCTACCTCCACCCATAATCCTTGACAATCAAAACCATTTTGAAATCTCTGTTTAAAACCTAATAGGTTATAAAATTTTTGCCATAAGTCTTTATAAGATCTTCCCCATGCATGATGCACCCCCATTGGATTATTAGCGGTAATCGGTCCATCCATAAAAGAAAAACGTTGAGAAGAATGTTGATTTTTGAGAAGATACTTTTTTACTATTCCCTGTTCATACCAATGTTTAAGCCACTTTTTCTCCATCTTAATAAAATCATGCTGATCTGAAACCGGTTTAAACATAATTAAAAATTATATCAAATATTATAAAATAAAAAGAGTATGTGGCAACTAAAAAATAAAAAAGTCTTAGTAGTAGGCTTGGGACTACAAGGTGGTGGAGTAGGATTGATTAAATTTTTACACAAACATCAAGCCAAAATTACAGTTACAGATAAAAAAACTCCCGATCAATTAAAATCAAGCCTTGACCGGTTAAAAAATCTTCCGCTAATCTATCGCCTGGGTGGTCATGATGTTAATGATTTTCGATCAGCTGATTTGATCTTAAAAGGCCCCACGGTACCTTGGACATTGC
>CAZYRU010000076.1:0-3617 GCA_964649995.1 uncultured Gammaproteobacteria bacterium | reverse complement strand
TACCCGGTTTTTACTTAATTGCCGATCAGATGCATTCCCGGGTTCAAACCAAGCTGATTTTTTTCTTTAATGATCAAGCAAAATTTAATTATTATTTTCTTCAACCTTTAATATGGATTCTAGCAGTATCAGTAGGATTTTTAGCCCTCAAATGGCTGGTATTTTATTATTGGGCGGATTTAAAATATGCTCAGGCCAATACTTTGGTAAGACATAATCGTTTTCAAGAAGCGGCTAATAACTTAAATGAAGCATTAAGAATGCATTATGAACATGTTTATGAAGATAGATTTGCTAATGTATTGGCGAATCTAGCCTATGCGGCTTCTTATCAAAAAGAAAAAACTACTGCCGAGAAGTTAGTGGCTTTAGCGAAATACTATAATAATAGATCTTTACAGGCGTCACCTAAAAATAGTCTTTATTGGAAAACTCAAGCGAAAAATCAATATTTATTTTATAAAATCAGTTTAAAACAGCAGGATTTAATTCAAGCTGTAGCGGCTTTAAGAAAGGCTCAGGAATTGGCACCAACAGATCCAAAAATTCCCTACAGTTTAGCCCTTTTTTATTCCCTGCTTTATGATGAAACTAAAGACAAAACTCAAATGGAGCAATGGAAAAAATTGTCATTACTAGCGATAAAGCAGGCTATTAATTTAAAACCTAATTCACGGGATAATTATTTTTTTCAAGGGCAATTGTTAAAGAAGTATAAATACCAAAAAGAAGCAAAAGCAGTATTTGAAAAAATTTTACGCGACTTTAATCCTCAGGATGAAGAGATAAAAAAAGAACTCCAAAATCTTTGATTTTTAGGGAGTAGTATTGGGACTAGCAAGACCAAATTTACATTTTAGACCATTATTACAACAATTTATTCCATAACCTCCCTGTAATACCCCTGGACCATTATCCAGTTCATTTTCAATCAAAGAATATAATTTATAATAAGTTTTTCCATCGGTTAAATAGGCATAATAACACTCAGATTTAGTATCGGTGGGTAATTTTTGCATGTAAAGTTTGATACTACATTTAGTAGGGTCATTAAGATAACATAATGATTGATTATTGGTAGGTATTTTATTATTAGCAAATTGAGGATAACTGCCTGTATCTTCATAATAAAGCTCAAGTGCTTGTCTGATCTGTTCTAGGTCAGTTTTTCTTTTTGCATCAGCCCCCTTTTTTAATGAATTGGTGAAGTTTCCACTGATGAAGGCTGAGAGAATTCCTAAGATTGTAACAACAATTAATAATTCAATTAACGTAAAACCGGTTTTTTTCATAATACTAGTTTAATTAATATTTTTAATATTTGCAATATCTCTTGTTACAATATTAGCTATATGCGGCGATTATTAGAGCGGAATTTTTTACGTTTTTTGTTTATCTTTATTTTATTAAACTTAGTTTTTTATTTATTTTTAATTTATTTTCACTCGCTTCTTCCTTTAGAGCCTACTTTTCATTTTCAGCGTCATTTAGATCATTTTTTAACCCATAGTCAGTTTATAACAGGTAAATTTGATCTTTTAAATAACCTAGCTGTTTATGATGCGCAATGGTATTTACGCCTTGGAGTATTGGGTTATCCCTCTTTAAACGATTTAAATTCTGTTAATAAATTAAGTTATGCTTATTTTCCACTTTATCCTCTTTTATTAGCTGGAGTCAATATAATGATTAAGGAAATTAAGATTAGTGCTTTTTTACTGAGCAATCTTTTATTGGTAGCTAATTTTAGCTGTTTGTATTTTTGTTGGCGCAAATATTTTATAAAAAAAACTTTAATTAAAGCCCTGTTTTTGCTGTTTTTCTTTCCGGGCAGTGTTTTTTTCCGCAGTTATTTTGCTGAGAATTTACTGCTACTGTTATTAATTATTTTTGCTTATTATTTAATGGAAAAACGTTATTATAAAGCGGGGTTAGTATTAAGTTTGCTAAACTTAACTAAAGCCAATGTTTTTTTACTTAATGGTTTGTTATTGGTTGACTATTATTGTAGTTTTCCTCGTCACCGGATAAATTATCGCCGGATTGCCGGCTTAATTTTACTTATTACTCTGCCTTTGATTGGTTTTTGGGTTTATTGTTTTGTTTTAACCCACGATTGGTTAATAATTCTTACCATCAGGTCTAATTGGTTTTATGAAGCTAAATCTTTTCCTTTGTTTATAATATACAATCTAAAAAAAATTCTTGAATTTCCCTATTTACCATTACATTTTTATTACGCCTCAAAAGTTGAGGTGTTTATTATTGTGGTAAGCGGAGTATTACTGGTGAAAAAAAGGAAGCTGTTACCGGTTAAGCTATGGTGGATCGCTTTTTTGCTTTGGCTTTTTCCTCTTTTAACCACCACGCCGATGTCTTTTATGCGTTATCAGACGGTTTCTTTTCCTCTTTTTTTGATGTTAGCTAATATGCTTAAGGGTAAAGTTTATTTGATGATTTTGGGTTTATGGATAATTGGGCTTTTGCTAGTGGGTCTTTATTTTATTAATTGGTACTGGGTGGGTTAGTTATTTTTTCTCTTCAATTTTTTTTAGTCTAAGATAAAGTTGTTGGTATCTTTGTTTTTTTATTTTATTAGGAGAGCATTGGTTATAAAAACTAATTAAAGGTAAATATTGAAAAGACTGTTTAATGGTTTGGTTTTCAATATGAGCAACTACCTCAGTTAAATTTTGGCATTGTTTAGCTTTAACTCTTAAATCAAGATAAGTGACTAAAAAAAGCAGATCATTTTTGAAAAAAAGGCGAAATTTTTCCGCTAGATTTAAAGCCGTGTTTTGTTGTTTATTAATAACAAGATAATTAATATAAGCCCAAAACTGGCGAGAATAATAGCCTAGAATATCTTGGGCAAAAAGTAAATTCTTGGGCAAAGAATAGTTAGAGCGAGGTAGTTGATAATCTGTCCATAATTTTTGATTAATTTGGGTAATCTGTTCTTTGTTTTGATAATAGTCCTTTTGTGAGGGGAAATATTGCCATAAAAGACCATAGTTAATCCAAAAGCCTTCTGAATGGGGACGATCAGAAAAAATGAGTTTTGTTTGCTGATAATTTAATTTTAAAAAATCCGCAAAATTATTATTTCGCGGAAAGACCAACCAAGGATTTTTTTTCTTCAGTCTTTCTCTAATATAAGGCCGATCCAGCAGATAAGGAATCAAGGTAATATCAGGGCGAAAACGATAAACCAAGATGAGGTGTTCACTAAGGAAAACATTATGATCAGAGCTTAAAAATAATAAAGCATTAGGAGGTGGAGTATGAAGAAGATCTTGAGCATAAAGTAGAAACTGTTTAGTAACAGGTAATTGTTTAATTACTAGAAGATTAATAAGAAAACAGTTTAGAGCATAAAAACTGATTATTATACTCAAGGCAATTTGGGCAATTTTTTGTAGTAATAATTTTCTAGAGTATTTTTTAAGCCAGATTGGTAAAAGCCGATAAAAATAATTAATCCCACTGCCTAAAAAAATTATCAGCGGTAGATAAATAAATACTAAAAATCGTTCATAAGTAGCAACAACAAAGGAAGTATTGAGATAAAAATTAGAGTAAAAAAAGAAAAATAATAAAGCAGTAGTGCTGAAAAA
>CAZYRU010000075.1:0-3687 GCA_964649995.1 uncultured Gammaproteobacteria bacterium | reverse complement strand
GAAAAAGTTGCGGGTGAATCTGCAAATATAACCTATAAAGATACATCTTATACTAATAAGGACTTATTTATCAAAAAGTTGGTTATTAAAAAAATTCTTTCTAAATATGATTCTCTTTTACAAAATCAGGTTGATAGTTTTATTGATGCCTGTGTAGAATATCAGCTTGATTGTTATTTATTGCCTTCTATTACCGGAGTTGAATCTTTTTTTGCTAAATTTATTTACCCTCAATCTAATAATCCCTTTGGCTGGGGAAAAGGATTAATTATGTTTGAAAACTGGCAGAGCGCGATTAAAACCGTAGCTAAAGGCCTAAAAGAAAACTATATTAATAAAGGTGCCACTACTGTTGATAAAATTGGTCCTATTTATGCCACCAGTACTTCCTGGGCACCTAAGGTCAACTATTTCTTAAGTGAATTTAAGGGTGAGGAGGAAAAAATCCGATTGCTTTTAAACAATAATCAAGTAGAATAATTAAATGAGAAAATATCAAATAAAAAGCTTAAATAAAACCGATAAAGAGATTATTTTAACTATTCCAAAAGAAGAGATTAAAAAACAATACCAACTTTCTTTCGAAAAATTGCGGCAAGAACTTACAGTTGAAGGATTCCGCAAAGGTAAAGCTCCCACTGAAGTTGCCCAAAAATACTTAAGTAAAGAAAAAATCTATAACGATCTTATTAATACTCTGATTACTAAACTCTATCAGGAAATAATTACTCAAGAAAAACTAAAACCGGTTGTTAATCCTAAAATAGAGCTGATTAAAGCGGAAGAAAATCAAGATTGGGAAATTAAAATTATCTTAGCTGAAAAACCCATAATTGAAATTGGTGATTATAAAACTGTGGTAAAGAAAATTAAAGCTGAGTCCAAAACAGAGGCAATTTGGGTACCAGGTAAAGAAAAACAACCTCAAGAGAAGAAGGAAGACCAGCAACAAAAACTCCTTAACCGCATCCTTGAGGAAATCTTAAAAATTACCAAATTGGAAATTTCTGAGCTGATTATTGAAGAAGAATTAAATCATCGCCTAACTAAACTGGTAGATGATGTACAAAAAATCGGCCTTACAATGGAAAGCTATCTCAAATCCAAAAATCTCACACATGAACAGATTAAAAATCAATTCAAAAAAGAAATTATTGAGACTTATAAACTAGAATTTGCCTTAGGAGAAATAGCGGATAAAGAAAATTTAAAGGTAGAAAAAGAAGATTTAGATAAGCTTTTTGCTAATATTAAAGATGAAAAAGAACGGCAAATGGCACAAGCTAATAGTTATTTTTATGCATCAATCCTAAGAAAACAAAAAACTCTTGATTTTCTATTAAGCCTGTAGTATAATCGTGAATCAATATGAGCAACAATATGTCTTATACTACTCCTAAAAAAAGTTCTTCTCAATTTAAACAACAAAATACTATTGAAACGCTCAAAAATGGTGTCAATTCTTTAGCTCAAAATACTGCCGATAGCTTTAAAAATATTGGTACTGGTATTTTTGACCAGCTTTTTGGCATTCAGCACGAAGGACATGAAAATTTTAGTGCGCCTCATCAAGAACAATCTAGATATCCAAAAAAAACTAAAAAAGAAGTGCGAATTTTTAACTACGAAAATTACTATGAAAATACGATCGTAAAAAATCAGATCAAAGAATTAACTAATATTGTCAAACAAGAAATAGAAAATCTTAAAGCCACAGATAAATCTTTAATGCAAGAAGTCAGTGATGTACAAAATTTAGCCATTAACTCACAACCGGAAAAACCCGGTATTTATCACGTTAGATTTTTAGAGTTGGTTTTAAGTATCTTAAAAACTGTCCGGTTAAAAATTAATGAATCTCGTACTTGGTTGCAAGCAATGATAAGCAAAAAGAAAAAACGCGGTTCCTTATTTATCTCGATGAGTAAAAAGAAAGGAACCCAATATTCACTCAGCCAAGAACTCTCTACTGCCCGTTCTATTCAATAAAATCACTACTTACTAATCAAGAATTCTAAGAAAGGTATTAACCCCATGCGCCCAACTACCATTAGAACTAGGTGTATATTTAGACATAATCATTGAAGCCGTAACTAAACCTTTATCTAAATAATTTTTTTTCAATCCTGCGGCAACTGTCTCAATTGCCTCAGTATAAGAATCAAACTTTAATACCTGACTACCGTAAATCCCCCAACCCCAACAATTATAAGAATTCTCAGGAATATATTTACATAAATTTGACTCCTGCATCGCGATTGCCGGCAAAAGACGATAATCAAAACCATACTTATCTGATACTTCAACAATTAAATTGGCATACTGATAAAGAGGGGAGTTATATTTTCTAAAAAAACTTTTAAGGTTAGCGATCCGGCCATCTGCTACTGTTAAGGCTGATTCTGCTCCTGATATTTTTAAAGCACCGGAGTAGTTAAACTGTGAAGCTAAATCTTTTGCTTGACTAATCTCTGCTAGAATTTTAGTAATATGGCGACTACGTTCATAATGACGATAAAGTTTATAAGTTAGAAACAAATTAGCCAACAATAAAGTAATAAAAACAAAAGTATAAAGTTGGAGTCTTTTAATCATATTCATATTTTATTAAATTAGCCTCTAATATACAAATTATATCTATAATAATGTTTCTGTAATCTATTTTATTTACTGTATAAATTACAGGCGATAAAAATAAGTAGGAAAAGGTTTTTGTTTAATGATTTTAACCAGTTTATTTTCCAATCCTTCAACGGCAAAACCATGAGATATCAGCAAGCTGTTTTTTTTCATTTCCTGTTTAAATTTAGTCACTAATTTTTTAATCAAGCTTGGCATTAAAAAAATATAGACCACATCTGCCTGATGAAGATCTACTGTTAAAAGATTCTGCCGCACAAAATTAACTTGAGATAGATGTTGAAGTTTAGCCATTAAACGAGCATAAAAAAGTAACAAAATATTCACATCAAAACCTACTCCTTTAACTTGATATTGACTGGCGGCCTGTCTAATAATTCTACCGTCGCCACAACCTAAATCATAAAATAGCTGACCTTTTTTTAAATTGGCTGCTTGCAAAAAAAGATTGATCTGCTGATTTTTAGTCGGAACATAAGGCGATCCCATTAAGGAAGAAAAAATTAGACTAAGCAAATAAACAGCTAAAGAAAAAGAAAAGGATAACTGAAAAATTAAAATTAACCAAAAGATTAAATAATGTATAGGCATAAAATAAAAATGGTGAGCCACCAGGGACTCGAACCCTGAACCTACTCCTTAAGAGGGAGCTGCTCTACCAATTGAGCTAGTGACCCTTAATTTATATATTATAACCAATTATTGTATAATATTTAAATCAAACTTGCCCTTGTAGCTTAACGGATAGAGTAGCGGTCTTCGGAACCGTTGGTGGAGGTTCAATTCCTCCCAAGGGCACTGAAGCATTTCATCTAAAAAGCAGATTGTATATAATAATTAATTTTCTTTTTTTACCTCTTCCTCGTTATTTTTGCGCTCATTCTTTAACAATTCTTTTTGCACATTTTCATATTTATTAACCTCTCTATTAATCTCTTTCTTTGGTAAAAATACCGGTTGGGTAGGAGGCGGCGGCGGCGTAGTTGGTTTAGATTGAACCGCTGGAGTCGGAAATAAATTAACCTTATTTTTTTGTTCTTCTTTTTG
>CAZYRU010000074.1:0-3766 GCA_964649995.1 uncultured Gammaproteobacteria bacterium | reverse complement strand
AAAGAAAAGTTTATTGAGATTGAGGAATACTTTAAAATACTTCTTTCTGAAACCAATCTGATTGAGGTAAAAAAAGATTAATTAATTGTTTAATAACGATACGTTATGGATGTTAAAATACCATAGCGTATGTTACAAAAATTACATAAAAACGCTAAGACCAATTATCACATAAGGGAATATATCAAATCAACTAATAAACCCTTAAGTGACCTAGCCCATGAACTTAATCTTAACATTAAAACTGTTCGTAAATGGAAAAGAAGAAACAACTTATCAGATAAGCCATCTAAACCTAATCATTTACGAACTAATTTAACATCATATCAAGAGAACTTAATTGTCTATGAGCGTAAAGCTCATAAGAAAACGCTCTTTGAAATTTGGGACAGTTTAAACAAAGTAATACCCAATCTGTACCCAATGAAGATCTATAGAGTACTTAACCGTTGGGGTTTATCGGTATTACCTAGGGAGCTGACTGAAGCAGATAGATTAGTCAAGAAATTCAGAAAGTATACCATTGGTTACCTGCATATGGATTTAATCTATACACCCAAGCTATATATGCCTGATGGAAGCAAAAAGAGATGGTATGTATTTACCTGTATTGATCGTGTATCAAAGCTTGCCTTTGTTTGGCTGACAAACAAAAAAGATCGATTTTCTGGTAAGGAGTTTTTAGAAAGAACAATCTCTTTTTACCCTTATCAAATTAATTACATCCTGACTGATAATAGAGGTGAGTTTAGTTACAAATTCATCCGTCCTAGCAGAAAACCTAAAGGAAAAATCCATCCGTTTGATCAGGTATGCAGACAATACAAGATTCAGCACAGAACCATCAAGTTTAACCATCCATGGACTAATGGCATGGTTGAACGCTTTAATCAAAAGATTAAAACCAACGTAATCAAACGCTATCTTTTCGACGATGTCAAAGAACTTGATGAAAAATTAATTTCCTATGTTAACCGTTACAATTTTGAGTTAAAATTGCAACAGTTAAATAGACAATCACCAGTTAATTACCTGTTTGTACGTTTTAGTAAACAGTTAAAAAAACGTCCACAACGTATCGTTAACTAACAATTAATCTTCTATAATTTTAAAAGACCTCATTGATCATTAAACTATGAAACTCCTATAGGTTAATATAATAAACATTATCCGCTAACAAAGAAGTTAGGATATGAACCCCAAAAACTGTACCACCACCTAGTCTAGATTTGCTGGCAAGTAGGTTTCATCTTCTTAAAAGATTCTTGTAAACTAAAAATATATGGATAATCAAGATTCAAAGCCTACGAGGAAAGCATACTCCTCATATGTTAAATTTCAGGCGGTAATTGAGGTAATTAAAGGAAAACCTGTTGGTGAGGTTGCCCGTCTTTATGGATTTCACCCCACATTGTTTCCCCGATGGAAACGTCGGTTTGAAGAAAAAGGACCAACGATATTTGAAGAATCAAAAAAAGATGAGTATCAAAAGAAAATTGATGAGTTGACAAGACTTTTAGGAAAGAAAGAAATTGAGATAGAACTTTTAAAAAAATACTTAGGGAGTGTAGATTAACTTTAATCCAAAAGTTTAACCTGGTTGATAAATTTAAAGACCAATACGGGTTAAACCGGTGTTGTCACACCTTGGATATTATAAAATCCAGCTATTACTACCACTCCCGCAATAGCACTTTAAAAATTAGAGAAAAACAAAAAGAGGAAAAAAAGTTAAGACAAAAGATATTGAAGATAATTGAAACTCATCCTGCCTACGGTTATAGACGATTGATCCCTGAGCTTAAGAAAAAAGGAGTAATAATTAATCACAAACGATTATTAACACTTCTAAAAACTTGGGGAATATCATTAAAAAGGAAAATTGTTAAAAAAACCAAGTCTGGGATAGAATCTATCTTAACATATCTTGACAGTCGCGTTAATGCCGTCAAAAGATTGCCAGAAGAAGAATTAAAGAAAGTAGGACGGGTGGTTTACACTGATTTTACCGAAATTGTGTATCTAAGTGGTAAAGCTAAAGTTTACCTCATTCCTTATCTGGAACACGTAAGCAAAAAGATAGTCGGTTACACAATCATCAATCACCCAACAACAAAGGCAGTATTAATCGCCTTAAATGAAGCGGTAAAAACATTGAAAAGCTTAGAAGTTGATTTAACAAAAACGTATTTTCATCAGGATCAAGGATCAGTGTTTAAAAGTTATGAATATGTAGGAACAATTGTTAAAAAGTTAAAAGCTTTGATTTCATTTTCAAGAGTTGCCAGCCCAGAAGATAATTCAGAGATAGAATCATTTTTTGGGAGACTAAAAGATGAATGGAAAAGTACTTTTTATCAGGCAAAAACAGAGAAAGAAATTTTCCAGTTGATTTCAGAAGCAATTTTTTATTACAATTCTAAAAGAATTCATTCAAATCATAAGGATAAATCGCCGAATGAATTCTTAAAACAATTATTAAAAATTTAAAGAATCGCTTTAAGAAGAAAACAAAGATAGATAGCTGGTACAGAAAATGGGGTTCAGTTCATTATCTGTATACTCTGCTAGCATACTTCTTGAAATTTAACTTATAATATGTTATATTTTTTTATGATTATTACCGCTCTAATCGGCTACCCAACTGATCATAGTATCTCTCCTCATCTTTTTAATTATTTTGCTTCTAAGCATAACCTTGAATATTCACACGTAAAATTTAACATATATCCTGACTCTAATAATTTAAATTTAAAAAAGGCAGTAGAAGGCATAAGAGCATTAAATATAAAAGGCGCTAATATTACGCTTCCTTACAAAAAGGATATTATGAAATATTTGGATAAAATTCATCCAGATGCAAAAAAAATTGGTGCCGTCAATACCATTGTTAATAAAAATGGTTGTTTAGAAGGATATAATACCGATTATTATGGTGCAATTAAATCAATTGAGAGAGGGTTAAAAAGAAAAATTGATAAAAGCGACCAAATTGTCATTTTTGGAACCGGAGGAGCGTCAAGAGCAGTTATTCAAGGTATATTGAAATAT
Organism: uncultured Gammaproteobacteria bacterium; assembly: GCA_964649995.1. Classification (GTDB taxonomy): domain Bacteria; phylum Patescibacteriota; class Microgenomatia; order UBA1406; family GWC2-37-13; genus CAZYRU01. The sequence goes on along the minus strand of CAZYRU010000074.1, from coordinate 715 downwards.
ACTAATAAAGTAACTGTCGTTTATAGATTGCCCCTATCTAAAAAAACAGAGTCATTATTAATTGACTATAAAAAGAAAGTACGATTTTTAAATTATAATGACGACCTCGAAGAATTGATTAATCATGCTTCAATCGTATGTAATGCTACTCCTGTAGGGATGGCCCTAATATAAATGAATCTGTTATTAAGGCTGAAATTGTTAAAAATTGTTCAAAAAAATCAAATTTTTCTAAGAAGTTATTTTTTGATGTAATTTTTAATCCATATAAAACCATGTTTTTAAAAGATGCAGAATTGTATGGTGCAAAAATTCAAAATGGTATAACTATGATGATTTATCAAGGAAAAGTGGCGTTTGAACTGTGGACAGGGAAAAGCGTTTCTCAAAATTTACTTAAACACATCGAATCAAAATTGTCAAAATTGTTGCAAAAAATATGATTTTAACCATTAATTGCGATGAAATATCAGATAATATACAAAAGGCAACTGATTTCTTTCTTATAAATAAACTAAACTATATTGAATTAAGAAGTATTAATAAAAAAAATTTACTTGATTATTCTCAAAATGAGATAAAAGAACTTAAGAATCAACTTACCAAAAAAAGGCTAAAAATAATAGCAATTGCTTCACCGCTTTTCAAATGGTTTTATAATAAACCAATTTCTTCAATTAAGTTTGCCAATTTCTTTTTTAATCCAGTTTTAAGC
>CAZYRU010000073.1:0-3833 GCA_964649995.1 uncultured Gammaproteobacteria bacterium | reverse complement strand
CAAAGTTATGAACTTTATAGCAAAAGCAAACTTCTAACTAATATTAAAGACCCGCGCTCTCCTCAACTACTTGCCCCCCTCAAAAAAGACCGCGATTATTTTATCTTAGAGGAAAAAATTAACTCACCCTTAAAAATTCTTATTAAACTTACTCAGGCGCTTGGTAATTCTTTTCAATTACATACTAAGCCTCAAAATCAAAATTCCCGCTGGCAATCTAAGGCAGAAACATGGTTTTTTTTAAAAGATGGTTTGGCAACTTTAGGTATTAAGCCTCAATGTAATTTACAACAATACCAACGCGTTTGTTTAGAGATTGACACTCAGATGCAAAAATTAAGTCAAAACATTCAACAAAAAACTATTTCTTTAACACTGGCCAAACAAACCGCAGCTAATCTGATTAAAAAACTTAATCCATGGCAATTTGTTAATTTGGTTAAAATCAAAAAAAATCAAGTGGTAGATTTAAGCGCATGTGGTATTCATCATTCTTGGGAAGAAAATGCTCAAGTCATACCCGAAGGTAATATTGTTTATGAAATACAACAAGATGTTGCAGATGAGATCTCATCAATTAGAAGTTTTGATAAAGGCAAATTTAAAAACGACGGCACAATTCGACCAGTTCATATTGATGACTATTTTGTCAATCTTGATACTAAATTAGAAAATAACTCTCCCTCTAACTTAATAAAAACCCCAAAAGGAGAAAATATTATTGCTAATAAATATTATTATTTAGACATTCTCAATCTAAATAAAAACCGCAGTTTTAAAAATAAAAATTTATTTCATCATTTATTTGTAAGTGAAGGTGAAATTGAAATCTATGCTCAAGAAGAAAAATTGATTTTACCGCAGGGATTTTCCTGTTTTATCCCTCAAGCCGTTACTCACTATACCTTAATTTGCCGCCAGCCAAAAACAATAGTATTAAAGTCGTATATTTAACAAATAGTGGTGCCAATTTTTTCTCCTAAAACCGCTTTTTTAAAGTTGTCCGGGTCATGAATATTAAAAACAACAATATGCATTTTATTGGTTCGACATAAAGAAATAGCTGATTTATCAATTATGGCAATTTTGTCATTTTTCATAGCTTCATCAAAGTCTAAATACTCATATTTTTTTGCCTGTGGATTCTGTACTGGATCTTCTTCATAAACTCCATCTACCTTCGTTGCCTTAAAAATCGCCTCACAACCCAACTCCAATCCACGAAGCGCCGCTGTGGTATCGGTAGTAATAAAAGGCAATCCTGTCCCTCCTCCTAATATTACTACCCTTCCCTTTTCTAGATGGCGCACTGCCTTACGACGAATAAACGGCTCAGCAATTGCCTCCATCTTAATTGAGGTCTGTAACCGAGTGGGAATACCAATTTTCTCTAATGCATCTTGTAAAGCTAAACTATTAAAAATAGTCGCCAACATCCCCATATAATCAGCGGTTGACCGATCAAGTCCTTGTTTGCTTCCAGCTAATCCCCGAAAAATATTACCACCACCAGTTACCAATACCATCTCTACTCCTGTTGCCTGCGCTTCTTTAATCTCACTAGCTAAATAACTCAAAAAATTAGGATCGATTCCATAATCACGACTACCTTTCATGGCCTCACCTGATATTTTAAGCAAAATCCTTTTATATTTAGGTTGCATATTTTTTAAAAAATTTTTAATTAATGAAAAATTTCCGCCACCTGTTTTCCTAATTTTACAGCATAATTAGTACCCCTGTCATAAGGATAAGTCAAATCTAAATTGGCTAGATAAAAATTTTTTTCCGGCGTAATTATACTTGGGCGATAATTGATAAAATTCTTATCATAAACTGGCTGAGCAAAATAATGTTTAAATAAGAAGCTTTGACAAATATTTGCTTTAAAATTAGCATTAATATCGCGCAAAAAATCAGCATAGTAATTAACTAACTCTTCTTTATTCATTCGCCAAATAGAATTTTTTTCCTCTAAATACGTGCCTATATAAAGTATCTCCTGATTCGAATAATATTTTTTATTAATTAAATTGGTATGTTGCACCACTACGGTAAATGGATTTTTTTTAACTAAATTATTAAGCCAATAAACCTTATTAAGTAGTTTTGTTTGGCCGATTAAAATCAAAGTCACAGCATGCAAATAGTTAATTTTGTGTAAACATCTTAAATATTGGGAAGGCAAAATCATGCTTGCAACCTGACTAGTTAAAGGTGTAGCTAAAGTAGAAATTACTCTATCAAAACGTTGTTTTAAAATCCTCAACTCTCCTTGATTGTTTTTTTCAATTTTAATAATAGGTTGATTTTTACATATCTTAACCCCAAAGTTAAGACAAGCCTGCTCTAAAGCGTTGACAAATGATTGAAATCCCCCTGAAGGATAACCTAATTTTTTCGTTCTTTTAACAATTCTTGCCCAAAAAAAGGGGGTTAAAATATTTTCCGCATATTTACCGAACTTTTTCCGAAAAAGTTCTTGCCAAAGCACCTGCCAGCTTTTTTTACCCATATTACGTCTTAAAAAATCCGCCGCTGTCTCTTGTTCGTAGCGGGCAAAAAAGGGCAAATACTTCAAGCGCGCCAAGGTTATTCCGGTTAATAATTTGTCAAAAACACTTAAATAAGGCAAGAAAAGCAAATCTTTAGCTGTATCTAAAGGATAGATGGTATTTTTTTTAAAAAGTGAAGCGGTTTTTGAGATTTGAAAAATAAAATTACCAAAACCAATTTCCCGCGCTAATGTTAGAATTTCCTGATCATTTAAAAAAATATGATGATAGGTTTTATCTAAATACCATTGCCAAGTATTTTTTTTAAACCCTGCTGCTAATCCCCCCAAACCGGCCTCCTTCTCAAAGAGAGTTATTTTATGACCCTTTTTACTTAAATAGTAAGCGGCGGTCAAGCCAGTAATTCCCCCTCCTAAAATCGCTACTTTCATATTTGAATAACCTCTATATTTTTCCCGCAAAATTAACGCATTATTACCGCAAACCAAGCTTATTGCTTATGGCGTATTTTTATAATCTCTTTAATAAGGGTTTCGCCAAAAAGCGTAATGGGAATCGCTAAAAAAACACCGGCTACACCCGCTAATCGTCCCCCAATAATTAAAGCTATAAGAGTAATAATGGGATTAACCCCCACTACTTTTTTCATAAAAAGAGGAATAATTAAATTATTTTCCAACTGCTGAACAATAAAGGCTAAGGCAATTGCAGAAAAACCAGCAACCGGATCTTGAGAAAAACCAATAAGCGCCATCGGGATAGTGGCAATAATCGGACCAATATTAGGAACAGCTTCCAAAAGCCCTGCCAAAACTGCTAAAGGCAGTGCATACTTAAGCCCAATTAAATTTAAACCGATAAAAGTCATTGTACCTACAATTGTCATTAGTGTAATTTCGCTCCAAAACCAATTACTCATTCTCTTTTCAATTTTACTAATTATATTTAAAATCTCTTTTCCTTTTTCTACACTAAACAGATCGATGATTGTTTTTTGAATTAACGCATTTTCTAAAAGAAAATAAAAACCAAAAAACAAGGTAGTAATAATAAAAATAGCATTAGAGAATAAACCTTTAGCTAAATCAAAAAACTGACCGGTAACATTGGGAATAAATTGAAAGAATGAATTAAGATCGATTAAACCAAAATTTTGCCAAGAAAGTGATTTAATAATCAAAGGAAGATTTTTAATTAAAGCAATACTTTGTTCTATTAAAGGAGGAAAAATAAGATTTAAGATCTCTAAAAAGATACCTAAAAACATTAAATAAATTATCACTACCGCTAAAAATCGGGGAAAATTTTTCTTTTCTA
>CAZYRU010000072.1:0-3922 GCA_964649995.1 uncultured Gammaproteobacteria bacterium | reverse complement strand
TTAGCTTTGGATAGAGCTAATATTTTTTGCTTAACGATAGCTTTTATACTTCAATTTTAATCAGTTTATTGTTAAAATCAGACTATGATTTCTTGTTTATTTGAAAATGGGAGCAAAACTTTTTTGAGGCATGTTACGGTTAATGCCATTATTATTAAAAATAATCAAGTACTTTTGGGTAAAAGAGGTATGTTTAAAGGCAGGGCAATGTTGGAGATTAATAAATGGGCATTAATAGGAGGTTTTTTAGAACGAGATGAAACTTTGGTTGAGGCTGTAAAAAGGGAAGTAAAGGAAGAAAGTGGTCTGACTATAACTGCAGTAAAACTATTTAGGATTAATGATCGTTCTAATAGGCCAAAGGAAGATCGCCAAAATGTAGATTTTATTTTTCTTGCCAAGGTAAATCAAGGGCCGCTAAAACAGGGTTATGAAGAAATTAAGGAGTTAAGGTGGTTTAGTCTAGACAACTTACCGCCTAAAGAAGAGCTTGCGTTTGACCATGTGGAGAGTTTAAATCTTTACCGACAATACAGGCGCGAAAAATTTTCTTTACCAGTCTTGGGGTGATCGACGGGATTTGAACCCGCAACAATCAGCTCCACAGGCTGACGCTCTACCAGATTGAGCTACGATCACCAATATTTAGTTTTATTATTTTAACATAATCTAGTTATTTTTTAACCTGCTTGCTAAAATAAATTCATGAGTTTAAAGAAAATAGGGGAATCACAAAAAAACTATTTTCTTAAAAGTGCTTTTATTATTACTCTAATTCTAGTTGCTTCTTTTGGGAGAAAATTGTTACCAGAGAAACAAATTACTGATTTAGTTTTTGGTAAAAATATTAACCCAAAGCAAAAAACAACTTTTAATAACTTCTCTTTCTTTAATCTTAAAAAACAAAGCGCTGATATCTATTCTCAGATTGTTAAATCTGCACAAAAAGAGAAGGATAATATTGTAGGAGAGGCGACTAAATTTTTTACAGAGACTGCTTCAAAATCAGGAACGAGCCTCAAAGAGTATTTATTTGCCAATACAGTAGGAAATTTACTACGACAGATTGACAAACTACCTCTCCAGGAAAAAGAGATGATTAAAAAAGAACTCTGCCGCTAAGATTTGAGTGAGGTTTGATTTTTAATCTGTTATTTGGTATTCTTTTTTCACTATGGAAATTAAATATTTAGGTCATTCATCTTTTTTGATTAAATCCAAAGATACAGTTTTAATTACTGATCCTTTTGATCCTTTAAGAGTTGGTTTGCGTTTTCCCAAGATAGAGGCAGATATTGTAACGGTATCCCATCAGCACTTTGATCATAATGCGGTGGCGCTAGTTGGAGGTAAACCTTTAGTAATTGATTTATCAGGAGAATTTGAAAAAAAGGGGATGCGGATTTTTGGTTATTCTAGTTTCCATGATAAAAAACAAGGAGAAGAGAGAGGATCAAATATTTTATACAAAATTGAATCAGAAGATATTTCTATATTGCATTGCGGAGATTTAGGATATCTTCCGGATGATAAATATTTAGAGCAAATTGGCGGTGTAGATATTCTCCTCATTCCAGTAGGAGGATTTGTTACTATTAATTCTTCTGAAGCTGTTGATTTGATTAAAAAAATTGAACCTTCAATTGTAATTCCTATGCATTATGCCTTACCGCCTTCTAAGACCGCAACGATGCCTGAACTTTTACCGTTAAGCGATTTTTTAAAGAAGATTGGTAGCGAGAACATTGAACCTATACCAAAACTAATTATAAGAAAAGATAACTTAAAAGAGGAAATGAAAGTGGTGGTGTTATCGAAAATCCAGTAATTTTGACAATATTGATCATAAATTTAAATTCTTAAATTTAAAAATATGAATACTTCAACTGAAGCACTAAAAATTCCTCCTCAGGATTTAGAAGCAGAGAAATCTGTATTAGGAGCGATTTTAATCGATTCATCCGCTATTAGTTTGGTGGCAGAATTCCTTAAGCCTGAGCATTTTTATTTACCTGAAAATCAACTAATTTACCGCTCAATGCTAACTTTATTTGAAAAGCAGCAGCCGATTGATTTAGTAACCATTAAAGATGAACTTAAGCGTAATGGTAGTCTTAAACAAATAGGAGGTCAAACTTATTTATCAGAACTAATTAATATTGTTCCTACCTCAGCGAATATAGAAACTTATGCTCAGATTATTAAAAATCATTATATTAAACGAAAATTAATTGAGCTTTCTTCTCGAATTGCCGAAAAAGCATTTGATGAAACGGCCGATGTAAAAAAATTGCTAGATCAGGTAGAAACCGAAATTTTTGCTCTTTCCCAATCACATCTGCATCGAGATTTTATTGAGCTAAAAGAAATCTTAGCGGAAAGTTTTGAGAGAATTGAGGAATTTTCTAAAAATAATACTGGTATTCGTGGAGTGGCAACAGGTTATGTGGATATTGATAATAAATTAGCCGGTATGCAGGATTCAAATTTAATTATTCTAGCGGCGCGCCCTGGTATTGGAAAAACTACCTTAGCTTTAAATATTGCATTGAATGTAGCCATTAAAAATAAACAGCCAGTAGGATTTTTTTCTTTGGAAATGAGCAAAGAGGAATTGGTCGATCGGCTTTTAGTAGGTCAGGCCGATATTGATGCTTGGCGGTTAAAAACCGGTAAATTATCTGATGATGATTATAAACGTTTAACTGAGGCGATGGGTGATTTATCCGAGGCCCCTATTTATATAGATGATACTCCTGGCGCTTCAATTCTTGAGATGCGGACTAAAGCACGCAAATTAAAAATGGAGAAGAATATTAAATTAATTATTGTTGATTATCTGCAGTTGGCGGATGCGGGAAAAAAATTTGATTCTCGAGTTAATGAGGTATCTTTTATTTCACAGGGTTTAAAAAATTTAGCACGTGAACTCAAAATTCCAGTTATTGCTGTTTCGCAGCTTTCCAGAGCGGTTGAGCAGAGAGGCACAAAAAAACCTCAATTAGCAGATTTGCGGGAATCAGGGGCCATTGAACAAGATGCGGATGTGGTGATGTTTATTTATCAGGAGGATGAGAGTGAGGATTTAATTGAACAAAGCAAAAGGATGGTTAAACTATTAATTGCTAAACACCGTAATGGTCCAACTGGTGAGATTGATCTAATGTTTCGTGGTGATCGAGTTAAGTTTTATAGTGTTGATAAAACCTCTATTTAACTTCTATTTGGTCAGAGGGGCTAGTTTTAAGATTAAAATACTTACCATTATTCCAATAATGCCACCTGAAAGAACATCAAAAAAGAAATGACAATAAAGATAAATTCTTGACAAACTAATTAGCAAGGCAAAGAGATAATAATAATTTTTTCTTTTTTTATCAAAATTAGCTAAAATATACGCGGAAGAAAAAGCTAGAGCTGCATGCCCAGAGGGAAAAGAGGAGTTATAGGGACAACTGTTATTAGGGAGGTTATATTTAAGAAATGGTCTTTGTCGGGAGAAATAAGTTTTAAGAATATTATTGACTAACAAAGAAGTCAAGAAGAAACTAGCTAAAAAATAGACAAGAAAGCGATGATTTTTATTTTCTTCAAAAATAAATAATAACACAATCATTAAAATCCAAATCCAAATATTGGCTCCGACTAAAGAAAAAAAACTAAAAATTAAATGCAAAATTTGATTACGAGGTAAAAGAGAGCTAATTAGTTGAGTAATTTGCTGGTCAATATAGATAAGGTAAAGCATTGAAAATAGACTTAAAGGAAATTATAGAGATAAATATTATTAATTCCTTTAATAATTTTAACAGGTGTTAAAGTATTAATTGGGTAATAATAGGCGACAATAGTTTTAGGTTTTGGCCATGAAGCAATGCGTTGCCAAATTGTGGGGAGAAACCAAGGAGAAAGGTAGAGGTAA
>CAZYRU010000071.1:0-4029 GCA_964649995.1 uncultured Gammaproteobacteria bacterium | reverse complement strand
ACGGGATTCGAACCCGTGTTTCTAGCCTGAGAAGCTAACGTCCTAGGCCGCTAGACGACGAGGGCGTCTTTCGTCTTGACATTTTAATCTAATTTCAGTATTATTTTATCATTAATCCCCTTCATTCACAATAAGGAGTGTAAAATTTTGGGGGTTATTTTTTTTATGAATACTAACCAAATTCAGTTAACTACCGAAGGATTAACTAAATTAAAATCCGAATTAGCTCAACTGATTAACGAAAAAAGACCTGCAGCAATTGAGCGTTTGCAAAAAGCACGTTCAATGGGTGATTTAAAAGAAAATAGTGAATATTCCGCTGCTAAAGAAGATTTAGCCTTTATTGAAGGCAGAATTCAGGAAATTGAAAATATTTTAAATAAAGCCATAGTCAGCAATCCACAAACTAATAATGAGTTTGTAGATATTGGCAATAAAGTCGTATTAGAAAAAAATAACCAAAAAGAAGAATATATGGTCGTGGGCGAATTCGAAACTGACCCCAGCCAAAGAAAAATTTCCTCTACTTCGCCTTTAGGTAAAGCATTGATGAATAAAAAAGTTAATGATATTGTGCAAGTAGAAGCTCCCGCAGGTAAAATTGAATATAAAATCGTAGCAATAAAATAAGAAAAAATTGTTTAATTCTCTCAATTATCCATTCCTTCTTTAAAATAACCATTAATTTTTCTTTCTATCTTCATTAATAATTATTAAATTTTTCCGTTATAATATCTTAATTATGAGATCAATTGATCAACTACGCCAAGAAAGACTCGCTAAGGCGAAGAATTATCGCCAACAGGGAATTAATCCTTATCCTGCCTTTTACTGTAAAAAAACAGCAATTGCTCAAGCTCGTAATTTGCTGGGGCAGCAAACTACCCTTGCCGGCCGTATCTTTACCTTACGCGGTCACGGAAAATTAATTTTTGCTGATTTAAAAGATGATAGCGGCAAAATTCAATTAATGTTTAAGGCAGACTTGTTGGGTGATAATTTTCTCCAGGTAAAATTGTTGGATTTGGGTGATTTTATTTTAACTACAGGCAAAATAGTAACCACCATTAGCGGCGAGATTACGCAACAAGTAGAAAAGATAATTTTATTAACGAAATCTATTCGACCACTACCGGAAAAATGGCATGGATTAAAAGATAAAGAAGAACGTTACCGCCAACGCTATGTTGATCTATTGGTCAACGAAAATATTAAAAAAATTTTCCTCACTCGCACTAAAATTATTCGCCTATTGCGGCAATTTCTTGATGAGCAAGATTTTTTAGAGGTAGAAACTCCTATTCTACAGCAAATCTATGGCGGCGCTTCCGCTAAACCTTTCATTACTCATCATAATGCTTTAAATAATGACTTTTATTTGCGCATTTCCGACGAGTTATTTTTAAAAAGACTAATTGTAGCGGGTTTTGAAAAAGTCTATGAAATTGGAAAAGATTTTCGCAATGAAGGCATTGATAAAGCACATAATCCTGAATTTACGATGCTAGAGTTTTACTGGGCTTATGTTGATTACCAATATCTCATGCAGTTTACCGAAGCAATGCTTACCTTCATTATCCAAAAAATTAATCACAGTCTAATAATTAAATACAAAAATAAAGAATATAATTTTCAACCTCCCTGGCCAAAAATTTCCTATCGTGAACTAATATTAAAATATCTTAATTTTGATATTGATCTTATTAATACTGAAAAAAAACTCACTCAGCTAGTAACGGAAAAAAAATGGCTACTAGAAGAAAACATTGTTGGTTTTGGTCAAACATTAGATTTACTTTACAAAAAATACATTCGTCCTCTTATTAACGGGCCTTTATTTTTAATTGATCATCCAATTGAGATGAAGCCATTGGCTAAACGTAAAGACGACGACCCAACTAAAGCTGCCAGTTTTCAACTGTTAGTAGCAGGTGAGGAATGGATTAATGCTTACAATGAATTAAATGATCCTGTTGATCAAAAACACCGTTGGGAAATAGATATGGAATTAGGAAAAAAAGGGGCAGAAGATTATCAGGTGATGGATGAAGATTTTATTCGGGCACTTGAATACGGTATGCCGCCTACTGCCGGTTGGGGTTTAGGTATTGATCGTTTTGTTGCTTTTTTAACTAACCAACCCACCTTAAAAGACGTAATTCTTTTTCCTACTCTGCGACCGGAAAATTCTTCAGCTGTAGTTAATTTTTCAAAACAATCGCCAATCAAACTTGCTCACCCTCAATTAATAATGACACGAGAAAAAGCATTAGCGATTCTTAATAAAAATACGAGTAATCAAAATCTCATTAGACATGCTTTAGCTACTGAAGCGTCAATGAAAGCATTAGCCCACCACTTTCAAGAAAATGTCGATCTTTGGGGGCTAGTGGGACTCCTACATGATGCCGACTGGGAAAAAACCAAAGACGCTCCTTACAACCATGGACTACTCACTGTCTCCTGGTTAAAAAATGCCGGCGAAACTAACCCTCAGCTCCTACACGCTATTCTTGCACATAATTTTACTCACAATAAAACTGCTCCACCAAGCTCTCCTCTTGAGTGGTCTATCTATTGCTGTGACGAACTAACTGGTTTGATTGTTGCCGTTGCTCTAATTCTTAAAAGTAAAAAATTAACCGATGTTACAGCGGAATCGGTTATCAAAAAATTTCCTAGTAAATCATTTGCCGCCGGAGTAAAACGAGAACAAATTAAGCTTTGCGAAACCAAATTAGGAATTAAACTGGAAGATTTTATTCAAATAACTCTCAATGCTATGCAAAAAATTGCTCCACAACTTGGTTTATAAAATTTTACCTTGATAACAAAGATTAATTAAAGCGGCCATTCTTTGTGCGGATAAACGCGCATATTCTTGATGTTTGGGTAGTTGTTTCCAATCGGCTTCTATATTACTTAAAAGTAAACTCATTGATTTTTGCGTGATCTGGGACGGAAAAACATCGGCAGGTTTACCCTCTTGATGATCATGAGCAATAAGACCTTCTCTTCCTTGTTGGATATATAAATAATTGAATCCTTTAACATAGCGGCGCAGATTAGGAATAGGGGATTTATCAGGAGTGGAAATTTTTTCATAAGCAATTTGGTAATTTTTTTTCAATCTGTCTTCCATATAAGCTAAAACACTCTGGCTCCCATCAGGAATTAAATGACCATGTTGGTGATAAACAGATTGTAATTTACTCCCCTCTTGTGTTAAACTGCCATGTTCAAAAAATACAAACGGCCGGCCAAATTCTGTTTCTACCTTTTCAATAATCTGCCCTACTTCATAAGACAACTCCGGCAAAGACCAAAATGATAATCGGTGCATCTTGGGAACTACTAAAAGATGCAACCCTTCAGGTGAACTTGAAAGTAATTCTGGTTTAACAAAGATATTTTTAGTCTCAAAAATATGCATCTTGTCCGGATCATTACGTAAACCAAATTGCTCAAAATGAGGGTGTTTAATTAATTTATCATTGCAAAAAACACAACTTACTTTTTTTTCCATAAAGCATATTTATCTTTAACTTTTAATAACCAAACCTGCGCCTCTTTTAATCTCTCTTTACCCTCACGTGGTCGATTAAGTAAATCGGCAAAAAGAATTGAATGCAACATTCCCGGTAAAATCTTAGGTAAAAGAAAATAATATTGTTGATTTTTTTCTTCATAATATAAATAAGGAATCGCTTCTTTTTTTAAGAAATTAGCTTTTTTTTGCAAATATGGTAGTAAAGATTTTTTAGTCGGCAAAAAGTGAAGATGCATATGTTCAACTGTTTGACCTACTTCTCCATGTTCAAAAATTACCGGCGCCGTATAAACTTGACTTAAAAATCTAACTATTTGATTTTTTAATAAACTACACTCCTGACGTAAACTCAAATCCATTGTTAAATAACACGAACAATGTTTTTTAGGAATCAATAACAAATGCCCTTCTATTAAAGGAAAACCATCGTGTAAGATATAAAAATTTTTTGTTTCGTCAATTATCTGATCTGTAAGCTT
>CAZYRU010000070.1:0-4145 GCA_964649995.1 uncultured Gammaproteobacteria bacterium | reverse complement strand
TAAAAATTGATCGTTTTCTTGCGGTTCTTTGTTAATCAAAGCCAGATCAGAAATCAAAGCTTGAGAAAATTCATCGGGTTTTTCCAACAAACTATCATTTGCGGTAATTTTTTCCACTAATAAATGAATCTTAGTGAGAGTGCTTCTGATGTTTTCTGGTTGATCATTTGCCAGCCAGGCGCTAATTGTATTTTTATGTTGATTTGCTACAGACAAGAGATTAAAGTCAGCCGGTACGGGTAAATTGGAGCCAAAAATTTCTGTAAACCGCTGTGAAGTCTCTTTTAGATCTTTATCTTTTAAGATGCTAAGATCATGTTTATTTAGGGGAAAAAGGCGTAAAAAATCAGTAATATTTTTTTGACAGGAAGTAGGTGGGTAAAGAGTAGAAGGAGTTGGGTTTTCCCATAGTGTTTGCCAGGGGTCTTGAGACAAAGTCTTTAGGCTTTCTCTAATTTTGACTAAAGAGTCATAGCCTTTATATTCCATAAAAATAATGGTAGCAAAATAGTTTATTTAATTTTTTATACAGAAACTAAATCCTGAAAAGCCCAAAACAATAGCTGATTATTCAATTTTAGCAATTAAGAAGCCGGAAGAAATATAATTTGATGTTATTAGTGTAAAAGCATTATTCATTTTAATTTCCTGTTCATCATTAAGAAATAATTGACCGCTCTTATTTATTGCCTTAAGTTTAATTTTAACTAAGAGATTATAACGTTGAACGGCAGAATCTGAACGGATAATATCTTCTCCTTGCGGAGTAAATTCAGGTTTAATAATTTTATCTCCAATTTCAATATTTTTATCCAAGACTGTAATAATAGTATCAGTACCATCAAAATAGTCATCATTAGGTTTAATCGCATCATACTCCCACAAATAAGCATAAGGTTTAACTAAAGTAAGAGTAGTTTCTGTTAATTGGTCCGTAATTGGTTTTTGGCTGATTTGGGTAATCGTACCGCTAAACTGAACCGTAGGAAATTCTAAATCAATAGGAGAACTAACGGCAATAGTTGATCGATTAAACGAATATTTTTCAGATTTGCCCAATTGATTAACCTTAAGCTTTAAAGTAGCATAGATATCATATTGATTTTGGGTATAGGCGGTATAAGGATAGTAGCGGACACTGATAATTTCTGCTATATTTTTTCCGGTAAGATCTTTTTGTACTAATCCTTTTTTGATTGCTTGGGTAAACCAGTAGCTGGGTTTTTGAGTAGAAGCCCACCACATACCTTGGCCAACCTTTACCTTCACATAGATATAATTAGGCTTGGAAATAAAAAGCTTATAAAAAGAAACAAGAGCGACAAAAGCAATACAGGCGAGAAAAATTACAATAAAATAATTATCAATAATAAACTTGGTGATTTTTTTAAAAGTCCTAGGAAGTTTCATAAGTGGAATTATATTATAATAATAAATCTCAAATGTCAAAATTTAAATCTTAAATGTTAGATTTAGATTTAACAGCTAAAATTGAGTTTTAAAACTATTCAATTATGGAGCGTCTATTTGCCTTTATTTTATATATTTTATTTCTGCCTTTATTGGTGATTTTATACTGTATAGTAAAATTGACCTCTAACGGGCCGTTTATCTTCAAACAACGCCGCGCTGGTAAAAATAAAAAACCTTTTTGGATTTATAAAATAAGAACGATGGTGGAAAATGCCGAAGATCAAAAATCAAAAATCAAAAATCAAAATGAAGCAGAATGGCCTGCTTTTAAGATTCATAACGATCCCAGATACACAAAATTCGGCAAATTTTTGGCCCATACGGCTATTGATGAGATTCCCCAGCTATGGAATATTGTCCGGGGGGAGATGGCTTTTGTCGGGCCGCGGCCCTTGCCGGTTGAGGAAGCCAAAAGAGTCCCTAAAAAATATGAAAAAAGATTTTCTGTTTTGCCCGGGATGACCTCGCTTTGGATTGTTCGCGGCGCCGATCATCAGTCTTTTAAGCGCTGGATGGAGATGGATCTAGAATACGTAAAAAATAAATCATCTTTTTATGACCTGAAGATTTTGTTGCAAACATTAAGATTGATTATAAGATTACTTGTTAATAAAATAACAAATTTCTAATAATAAATATCAGCGATCATTTGTCATTATTAAAACCCTTTTTGTATAAAAGAATTAAAATCTTCGGCGCGGACTGTTTTTATATTTTTATCCTCAACGGCTAATGGTTTATCGTTTTTAACAACAATTATTCCTTGAAATTTTTTTTCATTGAGATACTTCCTAAAAAAAGTCAGTTCTCTATAATTAATATTGTTTTGATACTTAACCTCAATGGCGATTTTTTCCGGTGGGAGAACAAAATCAATTTCTTTATCTCTTAAACGGTACAGATATGGCTGTTTGCTTATCAGCAAATTAGCAACATAAGTTTCGATTTTGAATCCGATATTAAGAGAATCGGGTAGTAGAGTAAGAAAATTAGTGGAAGCGGGATAGATCTTTCTTAAAAGTCTTTTTTCGCTGCGAAAACTACCGCTAAAATTTAGAACCTTGTTAATTAATAACGATTTTTCAAGAATGGAAAGATATTTAAAAAGAGTCGCTTTTTTGATTGCCAGATCACTCATTAAATTACTTGATTTTATTATCTGTCCCGTATTGGGGAGAAGCGACCAAAAAAGCCTTTCAAAATCGTATGTTTTTCTTAATTTATAGAGTTTGACGATGTCAACCTCAAGAACCTTGGCAATAATACTGTCTTTAAGATAACTGATTTTTTTTGTTTGGTCGGAAAAATCCCAAAGTTCGGGAAACTGACCAAAGTTTAGATACTCTTCAAAGTTATTATTGTTTGTTATTCTTTGATATTCTTCAAAGGAAAAAACAGGTAATACGAAGGAAAAAATTCGACCAGCCAAACTTTCCTTGCTTTTTTCGGAAACGAATAAGCTAGAGGAGCCGGAAACAACAAATTTTAAAGGCAGATTAAGATCGTAGTAGCGTTTAATAATATCCTGCCAGTAAGGAATTAATTGAATTTCATCAAGAAAAAAATATAAAGGTTGTTTTAATTGATTTAGATTATTTTTAACAATTTTTTTGGTGAAAAAATCAATGACCGTTTCTAAAGTGTTTGTATTTTCTTGGACGGTTGGTTGATCAAAAGAAAAATAGATAATTGTTTTTGGGTCAACATGATTTTTTAGTAATTTAGCAATTACTTGTTTAATCAATGTAGTTTTTCCAATACGCCGTAGGCCGGTAAGACTATTAATTTGTTTAATTTGAATTACTTCTTGATAAAAACGATCATACAAATCTCTTTTTGGCAAATTGGACTCTGGTGGGAGATAACTTGAATCTTGCCACCAAGGGTTTTGTAATGAAATAAGATCAAATATTTCCATAATTATAGTTTGATATACTCACGGTAAATAGACTAATTGTAACACTATGTCTATTATTTTAAAATAAACGATATAAAATGTCAATGGAGTTAACAGTATATGGTTTGCGGATTGGTGATTTATTATTAACGCTGGGATTGATTATGAGACTTTTTATTAATAAAATTACCAATAAAAGATATTTAAACATTTAAAATTTTTTTATATGAAGATAATAATAAGTATTACTGTTTTTAATGAAAATACTTATTGACATAAGTAATACCTTATGGTATAAGTAATACCACATGATACAAACATCAACTATAACACAAAAAGGACAAGTTACAATTCCATCTTTTATTCGTCAGAAGATGGCACTTGAAACTGGCTCAAAAGTGCTATTTAATTTAGAAAACGAAAAAATAATTCTTTCACCTTTACCTTCTTTTTTTGATTTTCGGGGATCGGTTAAATCACATAGGCAATTTAACATAAAAAAAATGCGTCAGCAAGCTAAAGAGCAATTAACAGCAAAATATGGCAAAAATTCTTGATGCAAATATAATTATTCGTTTTTTAGTCGCCGATAACAAGGAAAAGGCTGATGCAATTGAGAAATTGCTTCAATTTGATGAGACATTAATATTAACTGATGTCACAGTTTCAGAAATTATATGGGTTTTATCTTCTTATTATCAAGATGCCAGATTAGAAATTGTTAAAAAAATCCCCACATTGATTCATCTTCCTCAAATTAAATGCAATAAAAAAA
>CAZYRU010000069.1:0-4244 GCA_964649995.1 uncultured Gammaproteobacteria bacterium | reverse complement strand
TACAGACAATTAAGATTGATTCTTTAGTTAGAACTAGTGGTATAACTTTAAAAAAACTTAAGCAATTAGATATTCATAATTACTGGGATTTAATTAATTATTTTCCTTACCGTTATGAAAATTATTCTTTAATTTCTTCTATTGCTAAACTGCAGCCAGGAGAAACAGTAACAGTAATGGGTCAAATAGTGGATTTTAAAAATCAATTTACCAAAACAGGCTTTCGTTTGCAAAAGGCAATCTTAAAAGATGCGACTGGTCAAATAATGCTTTTATGGTATAACCAGATATATCTTTCTCGTTTACTTAAGAAAGGTCAATGGCTTAGTGTAGCAGGCAAGGTAAAAGTTAGCGGTAGTAGATTATTTATTGAGTCGTTAGAATATGAATTTATAAATAAACAAAACAATATTCTTTTGCATACCGGCAGATTAGTACCTATTTATTTGGAAAAAAACGGTCTTTCTTCGAAAACTTTAAGAGAAAAAATTTATCAGGTACTTAACGGTTATAAAGATTGGATAGAAGAGATTTATCCGCAGAAAATTCTTAGGGATAATAATTTAATTACTGAGGCAGAGGCTTATTTAGAGATTCATTTCCCCAAAAATTTACAACAACTTCATTTAGCGCGTAAACGATTAGGGTTTGACGAATTGTTTTTATTACAGCTTAACTCAAACTTACAAAAACAAAAATGGGAGAGAGAAGAAATTGCTCCTAGTTTTAGTTTTAATGGTGAGATTAAAACTCAGATAGCTGATTTTATTTCTCAATTGCCGTTTGAGCTTACTTTAGCCCAAAAAAAATGCTGGCAGGAGATTGTAGATGATTTAACTAAAAATACGGCAATGAATAGATTTTTGCAAGGAGATGTAGGTAGCGGTAAGACTATTATTGCAGCTTTAGCTTGTTATTTAGCTTATTTAAATCACTATCAAGCAGTAATTATGGCTCCGACTGAGATTTTAGCCAAACAACATTTTCAATCATTTAACTTCTATTTTGCCTCTTATCCAGTTAAGATTGCTTTACATACCGGTTCGGTTAAAACCATAGCACAAAGTCAGTCAAAAGATTATGATATAGTTATTGGTACCCAAGCGCTTATTAGTGAAAAATTTTCTTTACCAAGATTAGGATTAGTTATTATTGATGAACAGCATCGTTTTGGAGTTTTTCAAAGAGCTCTTCTTAAACAAAAAGGGAATCATCCTCATCTTCTTACAATGACCGCTACCCCTATTCCTCGTACTGTAGCTTTGACTTTTTATGGTGAACTAAAGATGTCAATTATAGATCAGATGCCAAAAGGAAGGTTACCGGTAAAGACTTATCTAGTACCTCAAGCCAAAAGATCTGCTGCTTATTTATGGATTAAGAATCAGATTAAGATTAATGGCACTCAAGTATTTATTGTTTGTCCTTTAATTGAAGAATCGGAGGTGGAGACATTAAAATCAGTTAAGGCTGTACTTAAAGAGTATGATTTTTTAGCTAACAGAATTTTTCCTGAGTTTAAGGTGGGGCTTTTGCATGGAAAACTTAAAGCTAAAGAAAAAGATAAAGTAATGCAGGATTTTAAGGATAAAAAATATGATATTCTACTGTGTACTCCGGTAGTTGAGGTAGGAGTTGATGTTCCTAATGCTTCAATTATGTTAATTGAAGCGGCAGAGCGTTTTGGATTAGCTCAACTGCATCAATTGCGCGGTCGCGTTGGCCGGGGAACAACTCAAGCTTATTGTTATATTTTTACTGAAAAAGAAAATCCTGCGGTTACTGCCCGCTTAAATTTTTTTGCCAAAACTAATTCGGGTATTGCTTTGGCTGAATACGATCTAAAAAAACGGGGACCAGGAGAGATTTACGGTCTGAAACAACATGGTTATTTAGAATTAAAGATTGCCTCACTTAATGATTATAGACTGATAGAAAAAGTTAAGAGAGCAGTAGAATATATTCTGGATAAATTTAAGACGGATCTATCAACTTTGCCGGCGTTAAAGATGCGGTTGGAACAAAATCAAAGACGGCTGATTAGTCGGGATTAAGATTAAAGGATTGAGCTAGAATGATTTTGGGAAGAATCAATAAGATAAATATCATGCTGGTATTCGTCTACTCCTACCAGTTCGCCTTTGCCTTGCACTACCTCTTCATAAGGTCGACAGTAGTGGCAACCAGTTTGATGGGGACATTTAAAAATATTTAATTGACGCATTAGTTTAATTTTTTTCGCGATTGCTAAAATTTTAGAGAAAGCACTTTGATAATCGGGCAATTCTTTTTCTTGAGGGTAATTAGAGCGATTTAAATACCAATAACTGGCTTTTCTGACAAAGCGATTTTGACAATTTTTAGCCAATAAATAATAAATTGGCAGTTGAAGTGAGCTTTCTTCTTCATCATGTTGACTGGTTTTAAAATCAATAATATGAACACTATCTGTTTCTTCTAGATATTCTAGCCAATCAATTTTGCCGCAGAGAATAATATTGTCTTTTTCTGACAGCCAAAAGTAGGGTAAATTATTTGCCGCTTTGATTTTAACTGCTTTTTTAAGTAATGGTCCAGGATATTCTATAATTTTTTTTAGCATGTTTTCTCCTCGATTTTGATATTCTTTTTCAGTATCCAAATTTAAAAATCCGCCTTTTTTACCGTGATATTTTTTCCACACAAACGCAAACTTTTCGATTAATGATTGTTTAAAACGCTCCTCTACTGGTAAAATTGAGAGCGATTCCACTACTTCATGAATAGCAGATCCTAATGCTAGAGGGGGCGAAATAATTTTAATTTTATGTCCGGTAGTAGGATTACGGTAAATATTTTTTAGATAGTAGCGGCGTGGACAAGCGATAAAATCAGCAATTGAGGTATGTGATACCCAAAGTGCTAAATACTTATCTTTACTCATAATAACAATTATAGCATTAAATTAAGCAGTTAAGATTTTAGAGGGTAAGAGTAAAAAAATAGCAAGTGAGTTATTTATTAATATTATATAATTTCTATTATATGTATGATTTAATTACTGTTGGGAGTATTAGTGTTGATTTATACTTTAAAGGTGAGGCGCTGACTTTTTCTCAGAATCGTTTTCAATTGGCGCTGGGAGGAAAATATTTTACCGACTATTTTTACGAAAGTATAGGTGGCGGAGCGGTTAATGTAGCCATTGGAGCAAAAAGAAACGGTCTAAAAACAACTTTGGTAGCTAAGATAGGCAATAATCCCTTTAAAAAACTGATTTATCACGAATTGGAAGAAAAAAAAATTCCTTTTGATTATTGTCAACTAGAAGACGATTACCAAAATATTTCAGTAATTCTCCTGTCTGTTAATGGAGAAAAAACTGTGATTAACTACCGCAATCAACATGAACAAATGTTTCATAATGATCATGTTAAAAAACATCTTTTTAATACCCGGTGGGTTTATTTTAGCAATGTATACTATTTGAGTTTAAGTGAAAGAATTAAATTAATGCAAGAACTTAAAACAAGACAAATTGGAGTAGCAATTAATCTAGGAATTAAGGATTGCCGCCGCAATATATCTCAGTTGGAAAGATTAATCAAAAATAGTGATATTATAATAATTAATGCTTATGAGTTTGCCGAGATGGTTAAAAAAGATTATCAGCAGCTTAATTTTAGGAGCAAATTGACTAATCAATTCTCTTTTTTACAGGATAAATTAGTAGTAGTGACTGATGGAGAAAAAGGCAGTTATGCATATTGGGCCAATAATTATTTTTTTCAGCCTGCAGAAAAAGTAAGCAAAATTATTGATACTACCGGCGCCGGTGATGCTTATACTGCTGGTTTTTTAGCTGAATATATTAAAACCAATAATTTACAACAGGCAATGAGCAAAGGGAGTCAGTTTGCCACCTTAATATTGAAAAAAATTGGCGCCAATTAACATGTCGAAAATACTGCAACGCGCACTTTTTTTAGGGTTATTTTTTTTGTTTTTTACCGGAACAGTTTTAGCTGATGATGATTTTAAAATTATTTATAATGTTAACTATATTCTTAAGGAAGAACAAAACGATTTAAGAGCAGAAGCAGATTTTCAGATCAAGATTATTAATCTTCATTCTGATGTTTATATCAAAAAATTTTCTTTATCTTTTCCAAAAAGCTTTAGCATTCATAATCTTGTGGTTAAAGATGACAAAGGAGAGGTTAATCCAGTGCTTAAAAGTGACGCGCTAAAAACTAAAATTGAGA
>CAZYRU010000068.1:0-4315 GCA_964649995.1 uncultured Gammaproteobacteria bacterium | reverse complement strand
AATCAATGCTTTTTTGCATCAGCGGTTAGATTTGATTATTGATTTTCATCACGATCTGTCTTTATTTAACAATAAATGGTATATGTATTGGGGGCCGGCGCCTATTTTTTATATCTTGCCTTTTTATTTATTCGGTCGGTTAAACACGAGTGATGTTTTTTATACACTAATAGCAGGAATAGCCAATATTTATTTATTTTATTTTGTTGCTAAAGAGCTAATTTTATATTTCAACTTGAAGATTAAGCCGATTGCTTTTTGGGTAATTATGATCGGATTTGCTTTTGTGTCGCCTAATTTTTATCTATCGTTAACCGGTGCAGTTTGGCAGACTAATCAGATAGTGGGTTTAATGTATCTTTTATTTTTTCTATTATTTTATTTTAAATATTTAAATACTAATAAAAAACTTTATTTATTTTTTAGCTCGGTGTTTTTTAATTTAGCGTGGTTATCGCGTTATACCCTTATTTTTTACGGGTTATTATATTTATTTTTAATTAAAAAAAAGAAATTCTTAATTAGTAGAATAATTATTCCTTTGATTTTGGCTTTGTTGATTTTTTTTAGCTATAATTACTGGCGCTTTAATAATATTTTCGAAACAGGTTTTCGCTATCAGCAAGTAGCTTTACGTTATCTTTATTTTTTTAACACTAATCAGATCTTTTCTTTAATTAATCTGCCTTACAACTTTTATTATTACTTTTTCCATCCGATTCATCTTTCTTTTCAACCATTGCGGATCAATTTTGATCCGGAGGGAAACAGTGTTTTTTTAATGTATCCTTTATTAATCTTTCACTTCGGATGGTTGATTAAAAAAATAAAGAATAAAAATATTACTCATTTTAGAAATATTTGTTTTGGGATAGTGGTATTAATTTTAGGAGTGCTTTTGACTAATATAGGATCCGGTTGGCGGCAATTTGGTATTCGTTATTTTTTAGATGTGATTGTTCTTTTGTATTTACTTCTTTTTTTTGTTATTAAAAATTTTTCTTTATGGTATCAGATGATAGTTTTATTGCTGGGATCTTTATTAAATATTGGCGGATATTTTATCTTTAGACAACAATAAACAAGTTTATAGTCAGGTAATTTTTTTCCAATACTCTTTTTCCCCGGTTGGACTATCTGTTAAGGAGTTTTTCTACTTCACTGACTTTACTTAAACTAAAATCAATCATTTTTACCTCATTAACATTTTCTTTTTCCGATCCTGACCATTCACCGATTTTGCAGGTAAAGACTGTTTGTTTTCCTTCAAGTAGGTGTTTGATGGTGATTAAAATCTCTAGTTTGTCATCAACTACTAGATAATTTTTATTTGGATTATTTTTTACCTCCTTGACAATTAGAGGAATTTTATTTTCTGTAGCAATCTCAAGCTGAGTTTGAGGATCAATCATTGTTAGAATACCGCTTTTTTCCAATTTTAATAGTTGATATTCGCGGTTTCCCTGAGTAATGATCTTAAAAGGAATCATTTGTTTTTTTAGACGCGCCAAAAACAGTTGGTTTTCATGTATTTGTTTTTGATAAGGAGCAAGATTCATTGTCATAAATAACAGGTAAGGATCAAAACGGAGATTATGAATTTGTTTAAATTGAGCGCAAACATTTTTAAAATCGATAAAATTATTGTTTTCCTGCCGGATTTTTAGATAAAAAGGGGTGAATAAATCTTGTCCTCCGGTTAGGCGGGCAAGTTGGGTGGTGATGTTTTTTTGTACTTCTTTTTTTGGAAATAGAACATCATCAAAATCGAGAATTAAAAAAGGATTAATGATCATAGCGAAAATAGGTTGCTCTTGGGTCTTGACTCCATTGGGTAATAGTTAGACCGGCAGCATCTTTTTGAGAAAGAACAGCACCAGTTTTAATTTGTTCAATCTGCTGTTTTAAGATTGGATCGCAAAGCGACCAGTCTATATCAGGCGCCAGTGGCGAAATACTGACTTCGCAGTTTGGATTGTATTCGCCGGTGCAAAGATATTCTATAGTTGACTCTTGAGTAAAACAAACGCCGTGTGCAAATCCCGGCGGTAACCAAATCCATTCGCCATAATCCTGCTTGCTATTATGTACAAATAGATTATAGGCAATAATTTTTCCGTAATAAGGTGAACCTTGGCGAATATCAAGTGCGAGATCAATCAGATTACCAATTAGTGGTCGAACCAGTTTTCCCATATAGGGATTAAATTGGAAATGCAGACCGCGAATTACATTTTTTTGGGAAAAACTTTCGTTATGCTGGACAAAATTAACTGTTTTAAATTCTGCTATTTTTTCCAATATGCTCTTTCTGTAAGTTTCGCTAAAATAACCTCGTTCGTCACTAAAGCGTGCATATCTTATTACCTTAATATCAGCAATAGTTAACGGTTTAACAGCGATTATTTTCATTAAAATTAATTATAACAAATTTTACCGTTGCATTTTTTTGCTTTCTTCTTTGAACTTCCTTTTTATTCTTACTACTTTTCCCCTCGCCTTTCTCTGAATTTCCGCTTAAAGCAGGAATGAGAAAGAACGCTTGAAATGACCGGGAAATATTGCTCTTATTTCCGATTTTATCAGGGATTTATACCAGCAAAAAAAGAAAAAGCAGTATTTTTACCTGTGCTTGATTTTTTAGCCTACTATCTTTATAATAATTAAATTAAATTTAAATATTACTGCTAAAATTTAGTGAAAAAATATGATTACGTAGTGGTAGGTGCCGGAGTAGCCGGTCTTACTCTTGCTTATCAGCTGAGCAAAAATCACCAATCCGTCTTATTGATCGAAAAAGATGCTCGTTTAGGTGGACTGGCAAAATCATTTTACTATACCTATCAGGGAAAAAAATTTATTTTTGATCTCGGCCCTAAACGTTTTCATACTGATGATCAGGAAGTGCTACAGTTTATTTTTGAGATTTTAAATAAGGAATATCTTACTACCGGCAGAAAAAGTGCAGTCTATTTATTTAAAAAGTATTTTGATTGGCCGATAACTACTAAGGATATTTTTAAATTGCCTTTTGGAATTCAAGCTAAAGTAAGCTTCGATATTATTAAAAAGATTTTTTTTGAGAAAAATCAGGAGTCGGATAAATTTGATCAGTATATTATCAATAAATATGGCGCAACGCTCTATCATGCTTTTTTTAAGGGCTATACCGAGAAATTTTTACAGCTTAAAGCTAGTCAAATTCATGCAGATTGGGCGACAACCGGTATCAATCGGTCAATCATTGATAAAAAAGCTAAAGGTAATTCAATTTTTGAATTATTGCGCAGTGTTATTTTGCCTTCTCCAGTTAAGACGAGATTTATTTATCCCAAAAAACAGGGGTTTGGTTATTTTTGTGATCGCCTTGCTTATTTATTTAAAAAACAAGCGGGGGAGATTATAACCGCAGCCAAGATTGAGAAAATAAATTATCAACGATCTCAACTGTGGGTTAAAGGAGAGTTAGTTAATTATAAACAGCTTGTCTGGACAGGAAATCTACTTGATTTAGGAAAATTATTAGGTGAGAATTTTTCGGGTTTGGATTATCTGTCAACAATTTTTTATAACTTTATTATTAAAAAAAACAGACTGCGTTCTGATCAGTGGATTTATTATGGTGATTGGGATTTAAATATGGTGCGGGTATCACTGGAAAAAAATTTTGCTTCATATTTAATTCCTAAAGGCTACAGCGGCGTAGTGGTAGAAAAGACCTGCAAATATCAAGATATAGTGTGGAATAATCCCCGCCAATATCTCCCGCTTCTTCAGCAGGAATTAGTGCAGGTAGGCTTAATCGATAATCAAGATCAGATTAAAAAAGTTTATATTGAACCGATAAAAGATACCTATCCGATTTATCATCTAAGCTATAAAAAGGCTTTTGTCCGGGTTCAGCTTTGTATGACAAAGAAATATTCTCGGATTAAACTGCTGGGGCGATCAGGTGCTTTTTGGTATAATAATGCCGATCATTCCATCAAAGCCGCTTTGGGAATGGCGCGTTATTTATTAGGAAGGCAGCAGCAGTTGATTACGAAAGACAATATTTTTTCCGCTAAAAATACCTAAAATATATGAACCAATCACTTATTAAAAAACTCAAACAGTTATTAATCTTGAGCTCCCTTTTTATTCTTAGTTCATATCTCTGTCTTTTAATTTTTCCCCTAATTCAACTTAAATATCTTAATCCCAATAATTTTAATGGGATATTAGCCTTAAAGCATTTTAATCCTTTAAATAATTATCTACGTTATTTATTTTATATTACAGCTATGCCTACATTATTTTTCTTTTTGAAAAAATT
>CAZYRU010000067.1:0-4447 GCA_964649995.1 uncultured Gammaproteobacteria bacterium | reverse complement strand
AGCTTAATAATTAACTATAAAATTAATTAAGAGATATTTTTAATTATGAAAAAAAAACTTTACTATTTCATTTATCGTTTTTTTTTATTTATAGCAATATTTTTAAATATAAGCTATGTTTTCTTCGCTCATCCGCCTGAAGCTGATTCGGGTAATCTTACTTCAGCTACCGACACTCTCTCTAACCCCCGTTTATCCTTTTTTGGCAGAAATGATGGTAATTTAAACATCGGCGACACTAATATTACTGTTAAAACCACTAGCGATATTCCTGATAAAAATGTAGAACATCTTTTTCCAAAAGACACCATTGCCATCGGCAATGCCGGCAATTTAACTGTTGCATCAATTAGCGCTGGAGTTGCGCCTCGTCTTACCTTTTCTCTCGCTTCAGGCTTACCAATCCCAATCGCTGATAATCAGCCAATTTATAGCACTCAATCCGCTATTCACACCATTAATTTTACTAATCAATCTTCTGTCGCCAATGGCGCAATTAGAGTTTTAATTCCTGCTGGTGATAATACTGCCTCCTCCAATGATAGCGCGCCTGACGGCGGTGCTACTGCCGGTTTTGATTTTAACTCAATTACTAGCGCTAATATTACCTGTCCTACCGGTGGAGGAGTTGATGCGTGGGAAACGCCAACTGCCACCCCTTCTTCGGTTTTGGGCACCAACTGGCATGCTTTTGAATGTCGTTACCGCGGCACTTTAAGCGCTTCACAAAATCTCACTATGATAATTGGTAACAGCACAAAAAAACTGATTAATCCCGCGCCTCGCAATGACCATACGCAAGGAAAAGCTGACTCTTATAATATTAAGATTCAACTTTTATCAACTATATATAAACCGGTTGATGATGTTATTATTACCGTCTCTCCTATTGAAGCAGTACTAGTTTCTGCCACGGTTATCCCTTCGCTTACTTTTCAAATTCAAGGTGTAAACAATAATACCAGTCACTGTGGTTTAACTCCAGGAGAAGATATTATTGTCTCCACTACCGCCACTACCGTACCTTTTGGAGAAATAAATTCCAATGCCGTCTTTTATAATGCGGTTCAATCTATCACTGCTTCCACGAATGCGCCTTCAGGGTATACTATTAAAGTCGCCCAGGATGATGAATTATCTCAAAGCACGGCCAATTATATTCCTAATACTACCTGCGACTCTGCAGCTTGCACTCATAACACAAGCGATCCAACGAAAAAAGGCCTGTGGGATACCAACACTGTTTATGGATTTGGTTATTCGCTAGAAAATAGCTCATCAACTCTAGATTTTAGCTATAACGATACCGATAATGGTTGTAGTGGCGGCGGAAATGATCACTTTTGTGCTCATCAATTTGCGTGTAATAACAGCGATAATTGCATCTCGACTAATCCTGAACAGCGGATAGCAAGATCAAGTGGTCCAGCGGCTAATGAAACCTTTTATGTCTGTTATCGACTTAATGTTGGCCCTACCCAGCCAGCAGGTTATTATCAAACTAGAATTTTATATTATGCCTCAGGCAATTTCTAAACAGTTATGAAAACTTTGGTTAAATCATTTTTGTTGATCATAATTTTTAGTTTATCAGCTGGTACAGTAATCGCCCAAAATACAGTTGATCTTATTGTTTCTCCCCCTAATCAAGAAATTAACCTTAATCCGGGCGAGGAAAAAAGAATACAAATTAAATTTTATAATCGCTCTGAAGAAAACATTAGTGGTCAGATTAAAAAAGCTGACTTTCTTGTCCTTGATAAAGACGGTTCGCCTACTTTAATTGACAACTCTGCTACTAATAATCGTTTTGCCGCCTCAACCTGGATTAATCTTTCGGAAGAAAAAGTTGCTCTTACTGCCAAAAACCAGGTAATAATTACTGCCTATATCAAAGTACCGCTCAATGCTTATCCTTGCGGCCACTATACTAGTATTTATTTTGAACCTACACCTGTTACTCTTGGTGGACAACAACTAAAACAGGAATCTGCCGCCGCAATTGCTTTTAAGCTTGCTAGCTTAATCTATATTAATGTAGCTGGCGAATGTAAAGAAAAAGCGTTGATCTCAAAAATGGACGCGCCGCTTTTTCAAGAATATGGACCAATAATTGTAGATATGGATATTCTTAACCGCTCAGATTATCATATTGTTCCTAAAACTGTTTTACAGACGAAAAATTTTCTAAAAAAAACCGTTGATATCAAGCCAATCCCAGAAAATAACATCTTTCCTGATGCCATTAGAAACTACCGAATAGAAACCGGTCAAAAATGGATGTTTGGTCCTTATACTATTATCCTTCAAGGCGGTTACGGCAAAACAGGCCAAACTCTTTATCGCTCTCTTCAGGTTTGGGTGGTACCGTGGAGAATAATGATCGTTATTCTGCTTTTTTTAATTATTGTTTATTTAACTGTTAAATCATTATTTGGATCTTTATCACAAAAAGAAACACTGCTGGAAAAACAACTAAAACAAGAAATCGAAGAAGTCAAAAAACTAAAAGAGCAACTAAAAAAAAGAGATTAAACCGCCACAATATTATCTTAAGATTTTAATATATATTATGAAGAAGCTTTTTTACCACTACCTTCAATTTATTTTTTTACTAACGTTTGTTTTTATTTTTTCTCCTTATAGCGAAGCTAAAACCAAAAATATTTCCGTTGGCAGTTATGTATCTGTATTACTGGGAAGTTATCAATTTAAACTCTTTGGGTATACCTCTCCTCAAGGTTATATCTCTCTAGAGGGAATGGGGGTAAGCGACTCAACTTATGCCAATCAACAAGGTTATTTTGAATTTAATAATCAGTATTCGCCTCTGTCACCAAGAGAGCTGTGTCTGACGGCTCAAGACCAATTCGGCAGACTAACTACCCCTATTTGTCTACCACCTTTTCCGATTAAATATAACCTTACAATCGGACCAGTTATCTTACCGCCTACCCTTTCCTTAAATAAAAAAGATTACTTTGTTGGGGATGAGGTAATTTTGTCAGGACAAACTATTCCTGATAAAGATATTACTCTCTCAATATTTACTGAAAACAAAAAAGGGTTGATTAAACCGGTAGAAGCATTTGCTTTTCCTAAGCTCAAAACCAAAACTGATCATCAAGGTAACTTTTCCTTTTCCCTTCCTTCCTCATCATCAAAAAAATATCGTATTTTTACTCAAGTCCATTATAACGAAGATTTCTCACCCAAAAGCCTGGTATTAAATTTCGAGGTTCTTCCTATCTGGATGATTATTGTTAAGATCTTTCTTATACTCTTATCGCTAATAAAATCACGTCTGCTTGATTTATTAATATTGGGTCAAATTATTGGCCTAATTATTTATTTAATTAATTATTTTTTTCACCCTTTCTATTTAACTCGAAACCGTTCATTAATGTTGCGGCCAAAAAATGAACTCTACCTACCTGAGCATCAGTTAGTTAAATATAGCCATAAATAAAAAACACAAAATAATAGATAAAAAATACGGTCGAAATATTAATAGAAAGAAAGATGTGCTTTTTGTGGCAAAACCACATCCTCTATCTTCACCTCTAAATAATACTCTCCTACCTTAGCGGCAGAGATATCAAAAATTGCCTTGCCTAAACTATCAGTTACCGGTTGAACTGCCTCTAAAATCAGATTGTCGCTCCTACTTGGTAAAACCCGCTTTCCCATCACGCCCAAACCTTGACTATTTAAAACAAAAACGGTCATCCTGATTTTTTCTCCATTATTGGCTTTAGCACGCAGAGGAGTCAAAAAGATATAAGAATTATCTACAGAAATAGATTGTTGTGACAAACTTGCTTTACTAACAAAATATTTTGCCTCATAAAGCCAAAAAAAACCGGAAAAAAATATTAAAATAACAAAAAAAATTATTATAGGAAAAAGCAATTTCTTCATAGATTAATCTAATTTTTAGATTAATAAATAATTACCCTAAAGTCAAGAAAAATTAACATTAACCCTAAAATCACCGCTTTAACCACTAAATATAGCGTATATTTATTTTTTTAACACTATCAGTTGTTTTCTAAAGCACTAAAATAATCCAAATAAAAAAAATAAATAATTATCAATTAATTATAGTAAGTGCTAAATTAATCACCAATGCTCTAAAAAATAAAATTTGAGCTCAAACAATATTTCTTTCAGCTTATTTGCTAAAAAAAATAATTTTTAAAATAAAAAAAATAAAATACTATATAACAAAAGATCATAATAATAAAAAAATCGGTCAATAAGTTCTCTTTTTTTTCCTAATTAAATAAATTTAAAAGGAATAAGATAATTTTTTTTCATATTAAATTTAATTAAACTAAAAATTCACTCTTTTTTAGTAATCGCTCTATTTTTATTTTTATTTATGATTATTATAGGATTGATGATGATTTTTGATATATTTAAGTAATTAAAAAATCTCTGCGGT
>CAZYRU010000066.1:0-4458 GCA_964649995.1 uncultured Gammaproteobacteria bacterium | reverse complement strand
TTTGGAGTTATGCTAAAAAGTTTTTAATAAAGTATAATGGAATATCAAAAAAGAACTTCTATTTATACTTAAAAGAAATTGAATGGCGCTATAATAATAGAAAAGAGCCTAATATCAAACTAAAGTTAATTAAGTTATTAAAATCTTAGGTGCAATTACCTAAAATTAAAATAATTTATGTTTTATTCTAAATTGTTTGGAAAAACTACCAAACAGATTCCCTCTGATCTCTCAACTATATCTGCAAAACTGCTTTTTCAAGCTGGCTTTTTTCGAGAATCCACTGCCGGAAGATATTTTATTCTCCCACTAGGACAACGTGTTCAACTCAAGATAATAAAAATCATTAAGGAAGAAATGGATGCCTCAGGCGCTCAAGAAATGATCTCACCTCTACTTCACCCTTTATCATTATGGAAAGAAACCAACCGTGATCAAGCCACAGGTTATGAGTTAATGACCGTTAAGGATAGACACCAGTTCGAGTTTGCTTTAGGCGGAACCGCTGAGGAAATGTTTGTTGATGTAGTAAGAAAATTCCAACTTAGTTATAAAGATTTACCCTTTAATGTTTACCAATTTTCCACTAAATTTCGTGATGAATTAAGAGTCAGAGGAGGATTATTAAGAGCCAGAGAGTTTGTTATGAAGGATGCATATTCTTTTGCGGCTAACGAACAGGAATTTAAACAGGAATATGAGAAAATGGCTCAAACCTACACCCGTATTTTTCAAAGATTAGGTTTAACTACTTATAAAGTAGAATCTGATAATGGCTATATTGGCGGTGAATACTGTCATGAGTTTATCGTTGAATCGCCAGCGGGTGAGAGTAAATTCTTAATTACTCAAGATGGCTCTTATGCTGCTCATGAAGATATAGCGGTTTTTCTCAAAGAGAAAAATAACTCAACAGAAAAAGAATTACCCCTGCAAGAAGTACCCGCTAAAAGAGGAAAAACTATGCAGGATGGAGTAAATTTTCATCAACTGCCTTTAAAAAAACATATTAAAAACGTACTTTTTGTCAGTGAAAAAAAACAGTTAATTTTGGCATCAATAAGAGGGGATTATGACATTAATCCCATTAAATTAAGAAAGTTGGTGAAATGCCACAGTTTAAGACTGGCTACTAATGAAGAGATTAGAAACAAATTCCAATCTGAACCTGGCTTTATTTCGCCATTAAGAAAAAATACTCACTTGCTCAAAAATTATCTTCACATTGCCGACACCTCGCTTATCGGCTTAAAAAATGCCTGCAGCGGCGGCAACCGAAAAAATTGGGATTATCTTAATATTAATATTGACCGAGATTTTAAACCGGATATTATCGGCGATATTGCTTTAGCTAAAGCCGGGTATGTAACCTTATCCGGTCAACCGCTTGAAGAAAAACGCGGAATTGAGGTAGGTAATATCTTTCAACTCGGTTATCACTATTCCTTACTGATGCAAAATGCGGTTTTTACCGATAAAGATGGAAAGAAAAAACCGTACTATATGGGTTGCTATGGCATTGGCATTGGTCGCAGTATGGCAGCGATTGTAGAAAAACATCATGATCAAAAAGGTATTATTTGGCCGCAATCTGTTGCTCCTTTTCTCGTTCATCTTATTGGTCTTAATTTACACAATTCCAACATCAGAAACAAAGTTAATCACCTCTACCAAAAACTAAGACAGTTGCAAATTGAGGTGCTAGTTGATGATCGCCTTGATGTTTCTGCCGGAGAAAAATTGGCTGATGCAGATTTAATTGGTATTCCTTACCGCCTAGTTATCTCCCAACGCGCCGGTGATAAAATTGAGATCAAAAAAAGAGAAGAAAAAAAAGCTTATTTAACAGACGAAGATAAAATCTTAACAATTTTACCATCCGCCGCAACTAACAGATTATGAAAACTATTGTAACTCATCTAGCTCCGGATCTTGACGCCGCTACCTCCATTTGGCTTGTAAAAAAATTTTTCCCTAATTTTGATCAAGCTGAGATAAAATTTGTTCCCGCCGGTAAAACCTTAGCCGATATGCCGCCTGATACTGATATTAATCAAATTATTCATGTTGATACAGGATTGGGTTTATTTGATCATCATCAACTTGACCAAAATACTTCTGCCGCCAAACTTGTTTTTGAACATCTCAAAAAACAAGAATGGATTAATGATTTCCAAACTCAAATATTATTAGTGATAGTTGAGTATGTAAATAACATTGATCACTTTGGTGAGGTTTTTTTTCCTGATGCAGCAGCAGATTTTTATGAATTTTGTCTTAATCAAATTGTTGATGGACTACGTTATGTTATTAAAGATGATCAAAAAATTGTGGTCCGTATCGGTGAAATTTTGGACGGAATTTATAATATGCTCGCGTTAAAAATCAAAGCACAGGAGGAAATTCGCAATGGTTATGTTTTTGAATCAAAATACGGTAAATCAATTATGCTTGTGTCTCACAATGCTCAAGTATTAAAACTGGCACAAAAATTAGGCTATGTTTTAGTAATTAAAAAGGATCCAATCAAAGGCTTTGTTTCAATTAAAACTCTACCTGATCCAAAGTATGATCTTACTCC
This sequence comes from uncultured Gammaproteobacteria bacterium, assembly GCA_964649995.1. Classification (GTDB taxonomy): domain Bacteria; phylum Patescibacteriota; class Microgenomatia; order UBA1406; family GWC2-37-13; genus CAZYRU01. Next base: position 1,877 of record CAZYRU010000066.1, on the reverse strand, counting down.
AATTTATGAACAAATCAAAAAAATTGATAATAAAGGAACTTGGTTTTTTCATATTTCCAAAAACATGCTTATTAACGGCTCAACCAAAAATCCTTACTTTACTCCCACACCGCTCACCCCCCAACAGCTCATTGAAATAATCAAAAAAATTTAATACAATAAAAGCTGTTACTGATTATAAAATTTGGCCATTAATTTTTAAAAAGAGGAGGAGGTGTAAAATTTTATGGTGTTTGTTACTCGAAAAAAAGGCGATTCTAAAGAAACTATTTTCCGCAAATTTACGCGTAGTTTTATTGAGGAGGATATTTTAAATGAGGTGAAAAACCGTCTTTTTTACAAAAAACCTTCTTTAATAAAAAAAGAAGAAGCTAAAGAACGTTTAAAAAACAGATTTAAAAAAAGAAATCTACCGCGCTTAACTAAAAAATGGTAAACATCTTTATCTCTTCCCGCTACAAAATTGACTACCGCAGCCTTAAACAAGAGGCAGAATTATTATTGCTTAATAAAGGTTGTTCTCCTGAGCAAACGTTAAACATTATTTTTGTTGGTAAGAATAAAATGCGCCAGATTGCTCGACAGTATAAAAAAGAAGATGTTGCTTTACCAGTTCTTTCTTTTTCCTACCAATCTTCTGCAGCTTTTTCCAATCAATACCACAACAATAATGATGACAAATTTATTGGTGAAATTTATATCTGCTATCCGCAATCGGTTCTTCTGGCGGCAGAAAGAAACAAAAAAGTTGATGTTATACTTAAACAATTAATTAAACACGGAATTGAAAATATAGTACAATAAAACAATAGTTTATATTTTTATGTTTTATCTTACTTACCGTCCCAAAACCATTGCTGAGATTGATAACTCTCAAGTAAAAGAACTTATTATGCGTCTACTGCAAACTAAAAATTTTCCCCATGCTTTTTTATTTGCGGGTCAAAAAGGCACAGGCAAAACCTCAGTTGCCCGAATTATTGCTAAGGCGCTTAATTGTCAAAATAATATTTTTGTTGGTAAAGGTCAATCGTTTGAACCCTGTAATCACTGCAGCAACTGCAGAAATATTGATTTTTCCTCTTGCGCAGATGTAATTGAGCTTGATGCCGCTTCCAATAGAGGAATTGATGATATAAAAAATCTCATTAAAGAAGCGGCGCTTTTGCCAATGAGTGGCAAATATCGTCTCTTTATTATTGATGAGGCACACATGATTACTCATGAAGGCTTTAATGCTTTACTAAAAACCTTAGAAGAACCGCCTAAAACTGTTATCTTTATTTTAGCTACCACTAATCTAGAAAAAATTCCCAAAACTATTATTTCGCGCTGTACCCTAATTAATTTCGGCCAGGCACAAAAAAAAGATATAGTCAATATGCTTCAGCGAATTCTTAAACAAGAAAATGTTGCTCTTGAGCAAAAAATTCTTGATTTAATTGCTGATAATTGTGATCATTCTTTCCGTGATGCCAGCAAACTGCTTGAGGAAGTAATAATTCAAAAAGCTACTACCGTAAAGGAGGTAAAAAAACTGTTGGGAATTTACCAAAATGATTTATTAAAAATAATTACAGATAAAAATCTACCAAGCGCTTTAGAGTGGATTAAAGAGTTTGAGAAGAATAACGGTAATTTTAAAGTTTTAATTGAAAATATGCTCGAAGAGTTAAAAAATCAGTTATTAATTAAAAACAGTATCAAGATAGAAGAACAGAAAGAACTTCCACTTTCTTTAAGTGAGATCGTTATTCTGATTAAAAAATTAACCGAAGCCTATCAATACCTCAAAATTTCACCGATAGCTGCATTACCACTTGAGATCGCTATTATAGAGTTTTATAATAAATCTAAACAATAAACTTTTTTCCAGC